>JAQCDI010000001.1 GCA_027620595.1 Bacteroidota bacterium
ATTGCATGCGAGGGGCTGGCGGGGGGATGGGTTTTTCCTGGAAGGGGACAGTGCCTCCGTACCGCTCCCCGAGGGTATCCGGACGCATGCCCTGGCGCGACCACCGGGATCGGGCCCACCCTTTTTCCGGGCTCTCCACCGCCTCTTTGTGGCTGCACTGCATGGACGACGGTTCGACCTCGTGCATGCTTCGGACCTGTATGCCCTTCCGGCCTGTGCTCGTTGGGCCGACCGGATCAAAGTACCCTACACCTATGATGCGCGGGAATACTACCCCTACGTGGCTGGCACCATCCGGAAACCGTGGGCGCGGTGGTGGTGGGCCCGCCTGGAACGGAACCACATCCGGCGTGCGTCCGCGGTCTTCACCGTTTCGGATTCCATTGCCCGTGCCCTTGCCCGCGACTACCGGATCGAAACTCCGGTTGTCGTGCACAATGCGCCGCCAGCCGAGCCACCGGACCTGGAAGGGTCAGGGACCACGCTTCGGGACCTCCTGCCCAACCCGGACCGGCCGATCATCCTGCACTTGGGCCTCATGAAGGCCCACCGCGGCGGAGGCACGCTGGTCAAGGCCATGTCCAGAGTACCCGATGCCGATCTTGTTTTCCTGGGAAGCGGCCCCGAACGCGAGGCCTTGGAGCAATTGGCCCGCAAGAAGGGTCTGGAAGGCCGTGTCCACTTCATCGACCCGGTCCCTCCCGACCGGATCCGTGACACCATCCGCAGCGCAGACATCGGCGTGACCCTGCTTGAGGACACCTGCCTCAATCACCGGTTCGCCCTGCCCAACAAGTTCTTCGACTATATCCACGCGGGTCTGCCGGTACTGGCCTCGGATCTGGATGAGATGCGCCGCATCGTGGAACGATTCGGCCTCGGCGAAACCGCATCAGCCAAGGATCCCGAAGCCGTTGGACGGCTCCTGCAGATCATGCTGGATCGTCGAGCCGTGGCGCCCTGGGCCGATGGATTGGCCCGGGCTGCCGAAACATTTACCTGGGAATCGGCATCTCAGCGGTTCCTCGACCGCCTCGACGCGGTCATGGCCTCCGACCCTGCCACTCCCCCGTGACCCGGTTTCCCATGGCGCTCCGTTTTGCATCCTTTCTTGCCGTCCTGCTGCTCCTGACGCTGCCGGCCTCCGCCCAGAGTCCGACACAGGGCGGCAACGCTGCACTGGCCCCGATGCTTGAATGGCCCGCGTTTCCCGATGCGCTGGAATCTGCCAAGGAATCCAACCGGATCGTGTTGGTGGACGTGTGGTCCCGCAACTGTGGCTGGTGCCGCAAGCAGCAGACGGAAGTGTATACCCAGCCGTATCTGCAGGCCTACCTGCTGGACACGTTCGAGTTGGGTCGGTTGGACATCGATCTGGATTCCGACACGCTTTCCTATCGGGGCTACACCCTCAGCTCCCAGATGCTTTCGGCGGGATTCGGCGCCACGGCCACCCCGACAACCATCTTCCTCGAGCCCGACGGCTCCTACATCACCCGGCTGGCAGGTTTCCACGCCTACGAGGACTTCTTCGGGGTCATCCGCTACATCGGATCCCATGCTTTCCGGGAAATGTCCTTTGAGGACTTCCTGCAGAAAGAAGGCGAGTGAGGGCATCCGTCTTTCCGTAGAGGAGGGACGCGGCATCAACGGGCTGCTGGTTGAGCCGGACAGATCAGTTGGCCGGAACAGCGGGGACGATCAGTTGGCCGGATCGCCGGTACGCGGATCGCGACCGGGCCGATCGTCGGCAAACGGACCGCGGATACGATAGGTGGACTCCCGCTCCAGGAACATGTCGGTCTGACTGCCCGGAATCTTGTCCTCTGCGTCCGGCCGTTGCCCAACTTCCGGTTCAGAGGAGGCCAGTCCATCGCCCTCCGGGACATTGACCACGACCTGATCGGCCGATGGCGGCGCTACCGGTGCTGCGGATGTCGAGAGCTTCGGAGTCCGGGGCCCGGCGTCCGGGAGGACATTGGCCTGTGACGCATCCTTGAGACCACAGCGTGCCTGCAGTTCATACTTCCAGAGGGCAGCACTGCGGATGGTCATATCCACTTCGTCGCCGTCGCGCAGGACAATCACCAGTTCGTCGGCGGCCCAGCGGACCTCGACGATGTCCGCGAGCATGATGCGACGCTGGTACCCGATGCCACGGAGCATCATGCGGTCCGGCAACAACTTGGCACGGCCGAACCATACCCGCCGATCGTTCAGATCGAAACGGGATTCGAGCACCTGCATTCGGTCCATTTCTCCGCTATCCATGCTGCTCCTCCATGATCGCATTGGATGGCATTGACACGGCGCCTCCGGAATACTGATCCGGGCGCCGGTGTCGCATTAACAGCGTTCGGGCCGCAGAAGATTCAACCCGCCCGAAATCAAGGTCGGCATACAGGATGGCTTCCTCGCCCTCGGGCGCCCGTGTCACCACGGACCCGTCCGGATCGGTCACGAACGAGGCGCCTGCAAAGGTCAGGTGCGATTCAGCACCCACGCGATTGGCCAGTGCCATCCAATATCCGTTCTGGAAAGAGGCCGTCTGCAATTCAGCTTCATAAACGCCCTCGGGCCATTCACCAACCGAACCGGCCTGGGGAATGACGACGAGCTGGGCTTCCTGAAGGGCCAGTGCCCGGAGGTATTCCGGGTAATGCCGGTCGTAGCAGATACAGACCCCGATGCGTCCGTAGCTCGTGTCGTAGACAGGAGCCCCGGTGTCCCCGGGATCATAGTAGTCCTGCTCGAAGAACCCGTCGTAATGGGTGATATGCATCATCCGGGTCGTGCCCAGGAGGCGCCCGTCGGCATCGATGACCGGCGACGAATCAAAGGCCCGGTCTCCCTCCCGCTCGTACAGATTGAGGATGATGACCACGGCGAGTTCGCGTGCCAGGGCCGCAAACGCTTCCGTCGTCGGACCCGGAATGGGCTCGGTGAAACGGAAACGGTCTCCGACAAGCCGCTCCTGCGGGAAAAACCGCTGGAAGGCCACTTCAGCGAAAGCGATGATCTGTGCGCCCTCCGAAGCCGCCTGGCGCGCATGCGCCAGCCCACGCTGCAGATTCACTGCAGGATCGGGGCCGGCCACCTGCTGGATGAGAGCGATTCGGGGCATGGAACGACGGGGGAAGGACCTGGGCGGGACGGGGACAGCGGATTACAACCCCCTGCCACGCACTTGGTTCAAAGAATTGGGTGCGAACCCGTCCTGCGTCATTGCGAGGGCGTTGGGGAAGATACGGGACCGAAGGCGCCAGAGGCCAGCTGCACCACGAACAGCACGGCCACAAGGATTCCTGCCACTTTGATGGCTCCGCTGATTCCGGGGCTCTTTTCTTCTTCCTGAGGCTGTGAACCGGTAAGCAGGCGCGCATATGTGGAATCGCTGACCTGATGGACGAATTCGGCGTCCACGCCGCGCGCCATACGGGCGGTAAGCTGCTCCAGCCAATAGAGGCCGACGAGGTCGTCCGTGGTCCGAGGCGCACCTGCGATGCGCTGGAAGGTCCCCTTGACCTGGACGTATTTGGTTTCGGTGCCCCGTTCCGCGTTTACCGCCACCCGCAGCAGGATGTTGCTGAAATCCGCTACCGGTGGCAGGCTGTCGGCCAGTGCCGTCTGCACACGGGAAAGGGGAATGAAGTCGGACTGCACCAGACCGATGCGATCATTGGCCAGCGTGATGGCAAAATTGGCCGAAATGAGCGCTGATGTGGCCTGGTCCACGATGTCCACCCGATCGGCCATACTCGTGAACGCCACCGTCTCGACATGATCCGTCACCGCCGGCGTTGCCGTCCGGCGTGGTGTGGCGCAGCCGGCCACCAAGAGGGACCAGGCAGCCACCAGACACGTGGCGGTCAGGATGCGAGGGGTGAACACGGGATCGGTTCGGAAATGTGGTCGGGACGTCCGGCGGGAGGACTCGGAAACACACTGTTCAGCGGATTTCCGGGGATTTCCTCCCATCAAGTGATCGGCCCCCTCCCGATGCGCTTAAACGTATCCAGGGGGTGCGTTGCAACGACCATACGCGGCCCGAAGGTCCGGGGGTCGCACGATTCCCACGACGAACGAACGGATGGCGTCTCAAGGGCCACGTCGAGCGCACACCATGCGGTCCCTTCCTGCCAGATCCTGATGCAGCCGCACCCCTTCCCAGCCGCTCTCCTGCAGCAACGCCACGACCTCCGCTCCCCGGTCGGCGTGGATCTCCAGGCAGATCCAGCCGCCGTCGACCAGCAGGTCGACGGCGGCGTGGGCCAGGTGTCGGTAGAAGCGCAACGCGTCGCCTTCGGCAAACAGGGCGCGGTGCGGTTCATGTTCCACCACTTCCGGTTGCAGCGAGGACTGCTCCTCACGGCCGATGTAAGGTGGATTTGAAACGACGACCGAAAACGGTCCTGCCAAGCGATCGGCCAATCCGCCGTCAAGCATATCGGCTTCAACAAACCGGATGTCCGCCCCGAGCCGGGCGGCATTCTCCCGTGCCACGGCCAACGCCTTCCCGTCCACATCAACCGCCGTGCATGCAACGTCCGGACGTGCCAGCCGCACGGACACGGGGATGCAGCCTGAGCCCGTGCCCAGGTCAAGCACGCCATGATCCAACGATTCCCGGCCCAGAATCCACTCCACCAGGAGCTCCGTTTCCGGCCGCGGGATGAGGACGTCGGGCGTGACCAGGAACACATGGCCAAAGAAGCCGGCCTCCCCGGTCAGGTACTGCAGCGGCTCGCGCGTCAGCCTGCGCTGCAACAAGGACTCCAGACGCTCACAAACCTCTGCCTCCACACCGGCATCGGGGTGCGTCATGAGGTCCAGCCGGGAGCGCCCGGTCACATGCTCTATCAGCCATTCTGCCTCGCGGCGCGCCGGTTCGATGCCCGCCGCCCGGAGGCGGTCGGCTGCGGCGTCAAGTACCGCGCGGGTCGTTGTCTGGGGCTTTCGTTCCATCATCGGAGGAAGGGCCGACCCTCCGGGCGGCGCAGGACGGATGTACTTGTGCACGGATGCGTCGTATATTGGCTCTTTCTACCCGCAGCGCATCGCTCCGATCCTCCCGACTGACGCACACCTTGGTCGGGTATTTTTTGCGGCAGCCATGTAAGCGGTTACATCTTGATGGGATACCCGCTGCCTCCGGCCGTGCCCATCCTTCCACACCCTGACTTCCTTTCTTCATGACGCCCCACGATCAACTCCTGGAACTGAGCCGCAACCTCTGGTGGAGCTGGAATCCGGATGCCCTGACGCTGTTCACGCGGCTCAACCGGAACGCCTTCGAGGCCTCGCTCAACAACCCCATCGTGGCGCTCAAGTTTGCCAAGCAGGACACCCTCGAGGACCCGTACGTCATCGAGCAGATCGACTCGGTCTACCGCAAATTCCGTCGCTACATGGAAGAGCCCGGAGGCGAGGAAGATGGCCCGCGCGTCTCCTACTTCTGCATGGAGTACGGGCTGCATGAGAGCATGCCCCTCTATTCCGGCGGCCTTGGTATCCTGGCTGGGGATCACGTCAAGGCCGCGTCCGATGTCGGCCTTCCCTTCACCGCGGTCGGTCTGTTCATCCGGGAAGGGTATTTCCGTCAGTATTTCGATGCCGACGGGGTTCAGCACGACGATTACCCTGCCATCGACGTGACCAACCATCCGGTGGAGCTGGTTACCGATTCGGAAGGCAAAGCCGTCGTGGTCACTGTCCACTCGGGCGAGGAACCCATCCGTATCCGCGCCTTCCGCATGCTGGTGGGCAAGTCGACGCTCTACCTGCTCGACACCGATTTCGCCGAGAACCCCTACTGGATCCGCTTCCTCACGCGCCGCCTCTATCAGGGGGACCGGGTGACCCGCCTGCAGCAGGAAGTCATCCTGGGCATCGGCGGCGTCCGGATGCTGCGCGCGCTCGGGATCGAGACGGACGTCTGGCACATGAACGAGGGGCATTGCGCCTTCCTTTCCCTTGAATTGCTGCGCGAATCCCTCCATGCGGGTCGGTCCTTCGACGACGCTTGCGCCCATGTCCGCTCCCGGTGTGTCTTTACGACCCATACGCCGGTTCCCGCCGGACACGACCGGTTCAATCCGGGCAACTTCAACTGGATCATGAAAACGTTCCGCGGGGAACTGGGTCTCGACGAGCACACCCTGCTCGGAATGGGTCGCGTGGATGTCAACGATCCCGGCGAGGAGTTCACCATGACCGTGCTCGGCCTCAAGCTCTCGCGCGCCGCCAACGGCGTCTCTAAGCTCAACGGAGAAGTGGCCCGGCGCCAGTGGCACCACCTCTACTCGGATCGCCCGGTCGAGGACGTACCCATCGGCCACATCACGAACGGCATCCACCTGCCGACCTGGGCCTCCCCGGCCTCCCGTACCTTCCTCCGGACGAACCTCGGGTCCTGGACCAATGACCGCGAGAAGCAGACCACGTGGGATCGCATAGACGATGTCCCCGACCAGGCCATCTGGGAATACCGGCGCAAGCTGCGCAAGAACCTGATCGACTTCGTCAACCGCAAGATTGCCCAGCAGACCCTGCCGCAGACGAGCCTGCTCAACCCCAGGGCCCTGACCATCGGGTTCGCCCGGCGGTTCGCCACCTACAAACGGGCCCCGCTCCTGTTCAACGATATCGAGCGCGTAGCCAACCTGTTCTCCAAGTACGAGCGCAGCATCCAGGTGATCTATGCCGGCAAGGCCCACCCGGCCGACGAGGGAGGAAAGGAGTTCATCCGGACCATCTACGAGCTGTCCAAGCGCTCGGAATTCAAGGGTCGGTTGATCTTCCTGGAGAACTACAACATGGAGATCGGTCGCATGTTGGTTTCTGGCTGCGACGTATGGCTGAACAACCCGCGTCGCCCTTACGAAGCCTCCGGTACGAGTGGTCAGAAGATTGCCCTGCATGGCGGGCTCAATCTCTCCATCCTGGACGGCTGGTGGCCCGAGGGTTACGACGGCACCAACGGATGGGCCATCGGCGAGGACGCCTCCCACGAGATCAAGGATCCGCACATCCAGGATACCGAGGATGCGGAATTCCTCTATCAGGTGCTGGAAAACGACGTAATGCCGCTCTTCAACAAGCGAGGGCCTGATGGCCTCCCGTCCGAGTGGATCCAGATGATCCGCTCATCCATCCGGAGCCTGACATACCGCTTCAGCGCGCACCGCATGATCCTGGACTACGCGCACCAGATGTACCGGGAGCCGGTCGAGGAAACCGTCTGACCCGCAGCGCCCGAACGTGTCAGTCCGCCAGGCCCACCTGACGGGTCCAGGTGCGGAAGGCATCCTCGAGCTGCTCGAAACTCTCGAGGGCAAAGAGGATGGGCTGCAGGTGCCAGACCTCGTAATCCTGGTTGATGACGGCCTCCATGGAGAACGGCCGGACCTCGACGTCCTGGGAGAGCGCATGCGTCACCTCGTTCTTGGACGAGATGATGCCGGCGCCAAAAATGCGCAGCCCGTTGTCCTGACGAACGAGTCCGAATTCGATGGTGAACCAGTGCAGCCGCTCGAGCCAGGTGCGCTGGATACCGGTGGCCCGCAGCGCGGTCTGACCGAACAGATGGTAGAAGTCAGCTACGGCCGGTTCGGTCAGCATGGGCATGTGACCGAACATGTCGTGGAAACAGTCCGGAGCTGGGGTATAGTCGAGTTCGTGCTTTTCCCGGATGTAGTCCGTGGAGGGAAACACCCGCTCAGACAGCAATCCGAAAAAGTCCTTCTCGTGCAGCAGCCCCGGGATGCGGGCAATGCGCCAACCAGTGGCCGCTTCCATGCGCGCACTCAGGTCCTTGAGGGCGGGAATACCGGAGTCGTCCATGCCCAGGATTCGGACCCCTTCCATGTAGGAAGCTCCTGCCCGGCCGGGCAGGAGCGCCATCTGCCGGTTGAACAGATAGGACCAATTGGCCTGGTGTTCAGCCGTGTAAACCGGCGCCACGATCTCGTCCCCCACGGGCGGTTTCCCTTCGAGGTACTGCGGAATGCAACGGGGGTCGACCCCTTGTTCGGCTGTCCGTTCGTAGGCGGAAACGGGGGCATCCTGGGCGGATGCGGCTTCGGATGGAGACGCGTCGTGCAGCATCGGGTCCTTCATGTCGGACAATGGACAGGTGATGGGGAAGGGCAGACCGCCGGGGCGGACGCCGACCGGGCGGATGTCGATCGGCCAATCCGGTTAACAGTGTTATCCGGGCATCCCTTCCTACGCGCAGTCACGATCCGAGGTTCGTTCCGCTCAGTCTTCGTTTCCGGGATCGTCGTGCAGCATACGCTGCCGGGCCCACCAGGCCACCGCCAGGAACCCCCCACCCGCGGAGATGCCCGCCAGGACTGCCTGCTCGCCGAGTTCAAAGACACCTTCCATGACCAAGGCCACCAGCCCGAACACCAATGAGAAGGCGCCGCCGAACAGCAAGGCCATCAGGATGATGAGGGGAGGGGATCCGAGGATGTGTTCGTCGAGCTCTCGCATGACCCCTACATCACCAACCCGGCAATCAGGAATGCCACGACCGACAATCCGGCCAACAACAGGGCGTAAGGAAGCTGCGTGTTGATGTGGTCCACGTGGTCAGAAGCTGCCGACATGGAAGCAATCAAGGACGTGTCAGAGAGCGGCGAGGCATGATCCCCGAAAACCCCTCCAGCGAGGACGGCCCCCAGCATCAGCGGCATGGAAATACCAAGACCTTCCGCCAGGGGCAGCGCAATCGGCATGAGGATGGCAAAGCCGGTCCACGATGACCCCAAGGTGAAGGAGACAAATGCGCCGACCAGGAAGATCACCGAAGGCAGCCACCAGGTAGGCCAACCGGTACCGACTATACCTATGATATAGGGACCCATCTCCAGCGCCTGCGAGACTTCGCCGAGTGCAAATGCCAACGCAACCAAGGTCACCATGCCCACCATGCCACCCGACCCCTTGAGGATCAGAGCCATGGACTCCGTGGTCTTCATGAGCCGTTTTCCGTCCTTTCCCGAACCGGGCAGGGCATAGAGAATCATGGCGGAGCCCAGGGCGGCCACGACGGCCCAAAGCACCGAAGTGGATCCGCTTCCGCGCATGATCACGCCGTTGCCCGTAACGTACAGCCCGACGAAAATCATGACGACCATCACGGCGATCGGGATCATCAAGTGGCGCGCCTTCTCCGCCGAATGCGCCAGCGGCGGCAGCTCGACGATCTCTTCGGCCACCAGCGGGGTGGCGCCCTCGCGCAACAGGGCACCCGTCTGCTCGGCCCTCAATTCGGCCCGTTTCATGGGGCCGAAGCGCCATCCGGTCAACGCCAGCACCAGGCCCATGAGGATGGCAAAAATGGCATAGAAGTTCAGGGCGAGCGACGAAGCCAGCAGGCTGACGCCTCCTTCCGTGATCCCTTGCGCGGCGAGGAGTCCCAGCACGAAGGCACCCCATCCGTTGAGCGGGATCGACATGCAGACCGGCGCGCTGGTCACGTCGCAATAGAAGGCCAGCTTTTCCCTGGGAATGCGCAGCTGGTCAAAAAGGGGACGGCTTACGGCTCCCGTGATCAAGCAGGTAATGCTGGATTCGACAAAAATGACCATGCCGGTCATCCACGCCAGGAGTTCAGCACCGCGGCGGGTCTGCCCCCACCCCCTCCTCGAGGCCCAGTATATGAATCCATTGACGCCCCCGGAAGCCTGTACCAGGGCGATCAACCCGCCGACCAGCATGCTGAAGATCAGGATACTCGTATTGCTCCGACTGGAGAAGACGGAGACCAATTGGTCAATGAGCTCCCGCAGTCCCAGGATCGGATTGCCGCCCATGAGGATGGTCGTGCCCAACCACAATCCGGCCAACAATGACAAGTAGACTTCTTTGGTCCACAGCGCCAGGACAATGGCCAGGATCGGGGGCAGCAGGACAATCCATTCCATGACGGGAAACCTCAGAGCAGGATGGGGTTACGGGCGAACCGAATCTACGCGGCGCTGCAATGGATTTCCCACCCACAACCGGACGAACCTGCACCTTGTCACCATTCCATGCGTATGGTGGTGGGGCTTGAGCAAAGGCCCTAGATTGACGGTTCTCCTCCCCAACCCGACATGGCCCGCACTTCCAACCGATTCAAGAACGTCATCGACGACGCCTCACGCTATACCCAGAGCGTGCTCGACGATTTTTCGAAAGGCGAAATCCCGGACTCCATCCGACGGGATTTCCGGGATACCTATGATTTCTATGTGACCGACGAGGAGCGTCGGCACCTGGCCGAGATGGGCAGGGTCAAGAAATCGCTATGGTCCACCTGGTACCTGGTCCGGGGACTGATCATGCGCCTCAGCCCGCCCCGCCGACTCATGGTACTCGTTGCGGTCATCCTGGCGTGGGGCGATGTGCTGGACGGAACGCAGGACACCTTCCTGGGCTTCATCGCCCTGTTCTTCGTCCTCGGGCTCGAGCTCAAGGACAAGACGATGGCCCGGGCCGAACTGCAGGAAGGACGCGCGGTGCAACTGGCCATCATGCCCGCCTCCATTCCCGAACTAGACGGCTGGGAAGTCTGGATCCACTCCACCCCGGCCAATGACGTGGGCGGGGACCTGGTGGATCATCTGCGCATGGAGGACAACCGCCTGGCGCTGACCCTTGGCGATGTGGCCGGAAAAGGACTTCCTGCAGCGCTGATGGCTGCCAAGCTGCAGGCTACGCTGCGCGCCATTGCCCCGGACGAGGCGGAGCTGTCCCGGCGTGCCGCCAAACTCAACCGCATCATCCGCCGCGACGGATTGCCCAACCGGTTCATCTCCGTCCTGCACGCAGAAATCCATCCGGATTCGCCGGTGGTGCGCTATATCAATGCCGGACATCATCCTCCCTTCCTGCTGCACGAGGACGGCCTGCGTGAGCTCGAGCGCGGCGACCCGGCCGTCGGTTTGAGCGTGGACTCCCGGTTCCGGGCCCATGAGACACTGATGCAGGAAAACGACCTGCTGGTCATCTACTCCGACGGCGTTACGGAAGCGCGCAACGAAATCGGTCGATTCTATTCGGACGAACGCTTCGAGGAACTCATCCGCCACTGCCACGGCATGTCGGCGAAGGCCGTTGGCGAGCGCATCCTGGATTCGGTGAGCGACTTCGTGCAAACCGCGCGGCAGAGTGACGACCTTTCCCTGATCATCTTCCGTCGCCTGCGCCCTGTGGATCCCCCGATCCATCGCACGGACGGTCCTGGTCCATCCACCTCACAGGAACCCGCATGAGCCAACGCACCCTGATCAGTTCCGGTGCCCCCTGGGAACCCCTCGTGGGGTATTCCAGGGCGGTCCGGACGGGCAACACCGTCCACGTCTCCGGCACCACAGCCGTCGGCGAGAACGGCATGCTGGTCGGCATCGGGGACGCCCATGCCCAGACCGTACAGATCCTGCACATCATCGGAAAGGCGCTGGAGGATGCCGGATCCTCCCTTCGCGACGTGGTCCGGACCCGCATCTACGTAACGGATCTGGGCACCTGGGAAGCGGTCGGAAGGGCCCACGGGGCTGTTTTCGGGGATATCCGCCCCGCTTGCACGCTGGTTCAGGTGGCCGGACTCATTGACCCCGACATGCTGGTCGAGATAGAGGCCGAAGCCGTGATTGGATCGGAGAAGCGCATCGGCAGCTGACCATGGTTGATCAAATTCCGCTCAATTCCCGAATTCACGAACCTCGCGGATTGACCGTCCTGGAACGGTCGCCTATCTTATAGGTTGGTTCGAGCGCATTCCTGCGGGAAAGCGCCCCCGAGTCCTTCAGCATTCCCCGTTCCCGCTCCTTCCCCATGGCCGAAAAACGAATGTATACCTTCGACAACGAGTCCTGCTCGTTTGTTGAAGTGGTGACGACCCCATGGGATCGCGTCAGGAAGTTCAGTTGGCTGGCCGTTGCGGCCCTGGTCATGGGAACTGCCGTCACGTTTGCGCTGGATCGGTTGGTAGATACGCCGGAGGAACTGGCCTTGATGGATGAGAACCGGGCCTTGCAGCAACAGCTGGCCTCCGTTGGAGATCGTCTTGACTCGTTCACCCAGGACCTCATGTCCATCCGTGAGACCGACGAAGAGCTCTACCGCGTGCTCCTGAACGCCCAGGGAATCTCGGACGACGTGGCCCAGGTCGGTGTCGGGGGTACGAACCCCTACCCCGAGTTCAGCCGGTTCAGCGAACCCACCTCGCGGGTCCTGACCGAGAATGCTGAGAAAATTGACCGGCTCGAGCGCCTTCTCATGCTGCAGAGCTCCTCGTATCGCGAGCTCACCGAACTGGCGGAAGAGCATCAGGTCCAGCTTCAGGAGATGCCGGCCATCCAGCCCGTCAACGGCCGTATCACCTCCGGTTTCGGCATCCGCTTCCATCCGGTCCTCAAGGTGCGCCGCATGCACCCTGGACTGGACTTCCACGCCCCTGTCGGCACACCCATCTACGCCACCGGCGACGGGGTGATCGAGGAAGCCAAATCAGGGGGTGGCCTTGGGCGGTACGTCAAGATCCTGCACGAAACGGCCGGATACGTGACCGTCTATGCCCACATGTCCAAGATTGCACCAGGACTGCGGGCCGGCAAATCCATCAAGCGCGGAGACCTGATCGGGTACAGCGGCAACACCGGCCTCTCGGAGGCTCCCCATCTTCATTACGAGGTCCGGGACCTTGCGGGCAACCAGCTCAATCCCATCCATTTCCTTGCCCCCTCGCTGACACCGGCCGAATACGAACGGCTGATGAGCGAGGCGGAGTCCACGACGTTCATCTTCGATTGATCGGCAGGAAACCCGATTCCGGAGATCGCGTTCGGGACGCGCTTGCGGTCTGATTTTCCCTCCTTGCATCTTTGTGGGGCAGCACCTATCGTCCGACCAACGGGCAACGATTAATCCAACTGTGTTCCATGTACTGGACTCTTGAATTGGCATCTTATCTGGAAGATGCACCATGGCCTGCCACGCGGCTGGAGTTGATTGATTATGCTGAACGCACGGGCGCACCCATGGAGGTCACGGATAATCTCCGCGCCATGGAAGATGACGGCGAACCGTACGAAAGCATCGAAGAAGTGTGGCCGGACTTCCCTACGAAGGACGACGACTTCTATTACGAGGACGAATAGTCCCCTTTCTTCTCCCGGTCGCCGCCTGGCCCTTTCCTGTCTCCTCCTGCTGTGTCTGTTGACCCCCCGGGGATCATCGGCCCAGGTTCCCCCCGTACCCGACAGTCTGTTGGTATGGGAAGTAGGCTTTTCCGGCAATGCGTTCTTCGGCGACGAGGAGTTGTCGCTCTATATCCGAACGCGCCGGAATCGGCGCATGGTCGGCATCCCGGGCTTCACCTGGTGGCGGTGGCTCTACCAGTTCGGCTCCAGTACCCTGGACGGATCCGCTGTCGGGCGCGTTTTCATGCGGGCGGGCGAACCTCCGGCCCTGCTTGACGGCTCCATCCTCGAGAACGACGTGGAGCAACTGCGGTTGTTCTATCTGCGCGAGGGGTTCCGTCGGGCCCAGGTGCTCCCGGTCGTGACCCGCGTTTCCTTCGGCGAGCGTGTGCGCGTTGAGTTCCGGATTGCGGAGGGCGAACCGACCACCATCCGCTCCTTCCGCTATCATGGGCTCGATGAACTGACGAGTGAAGAGCGGGCGGCCATTCGTGCATCCTCCTTCATTCCGGGTGGATCCATGGCGGCGCCCGACTCCCTGGTTTGGCACCCCGAAGGCTTGCGGTATTCCGAGCCGCTGCTGGTCGAAGAGCGGCAGCGGCTCATTGCATGGCTTCGGGACCGCGGATTTGCCGATGTGAACCGCAACGCGATCCATGCGGTGGTCTACCCGATCCATTCGGACTCTTTCGACGTGACGCTGGCGGTCGAGCTGGGACCGCGATATCGCTTCGGCGATGTCGAGTACCGGGTGTCGGGCCCGCAGACAGCCGCCGCGGCCCGTGCCGATTCGACCGCCTTGGCCTCCTCCGAGCCTGATCAGGAAGGCGGCTGGCTGCGGGCCCGATTCACCGCCGAACGGCGCCTGGACTTCTCGCTCCTTGAGCGAACACTGCAGTTCCGACCGGGAGACCAGTTCAACCAGAGCCGACTGCTGGCCACGAAGCGTCGCCTGGATGCCACGGGTGTGTTTGCCTTTTCGGACATCGAGGATGCCGTGCCGGATACGATGGCCGACGGGGCCATCCGACTGGACCACCATATTGACCTCCGGACCCGCGTCCGCCACCAGGTCCGGTTCGAGACCTTCATGCAGCAACGCACGGGCGCGCTGGCCGACACGGACAACGAACTCGGCATGGGACTCGGGGTCACCTACGCCAACCTGAATGCCTTCGGCGGCGGCGAGGCCCTCACGGTCAGCAGCAAGGGCAGCATATCGGCCGACATTGCGGGACTCGGCGGATTCACGTCGGCGCAGTGGGAGAACAGTGTCGGTTTGACCTACCCCTACCTGACGTTCCCGCTCGGTAGCCTGGACCGGCTTTCGTCCCTCTATGACGCCCGCAGTCAGATCACACTCACGCTTTTGGCGGCCCGGCGGGACGCCCTGCGCCTGACCCTGCGTGGACGCGGTGCTGCCCGCTACCGGTTCGAGCTGCGCCACACCGAGTCCCTGGCTTCGATCATCGACCTGGTGGATCTGAGCGTCACCAACCCGGACACCCTATCGGGCTTCAAGAGCATTTTCCTCGACGACATCCTGACCACGGTGGACGACCCTGTGCAACAGGCCCAGATCATCGAGGATTACACCCGCCCGCAGTTCAACAACGCCATCCGCTACACCCTGCGCAAGTCCACGGCCGACCCCTTCCGCCGCAGCAACGGAACCATCCGGGAAGCCTCATTCGAGGTGGGCGGCAACCTCGGACGCCTGCTTGACGGATGGGTCTTCTCTCCCGGTACCGTGGACGGTACGATTCCTGGTTTCGGCGTTTTCAGCGGCAGCGGCACGAACCGGGGTATGATCTATCGGCAGTACGTCCGCTTCTCGGCCGATGTGCGTCGGTACCATCCTTTGACCGGTCGCAGTGTGCTGGCCTGGAAAGTGATCGTGGGCATGGCGCAGCCCCTGGGCGATGCCGACGTGGTGCCTTTCGACCGGCGTTTCTACACCGGCGGTGCCAGCTCGATACGCGCCTGGCGTCTGCGCGAATTGGGACCGGGTGGCGCCACCTTCACCAGTTCGGCCGACTCCCTCGTGGCCGATGGGGGATCCAACATCCTCGGTGGCGACATCAAACTGGAAACGTCGGTCGAGCTGCGCACGATTGCCATCCGCAAGCTCCTGGAAGCCGACTGGATTTTCACCCTGTTCGCCGACGCCGGAAACGTCTGGCTCGGGCCGCGCAACCCGGGAACCGATGATGGACATTTCCGCCTGGACTCCTTCGCCGGAGATCTGGGCGTTGGTGCCGGCTTCGGATTGAGGCTGGCCTGGGATTATCTGATCGTCCGCCTCGATGCGGCGTACAAGGTCCACGACCCCCGTCGTCGGGGTGAATTCATGCCGGACGGTTTCGGCAACCCCATCCTCCAATTCGGCATCGGACACACGTTCTGACGCCTACAAGACTGGTTCTTCCGTGAAGAAAGGCTCGATCCTCACCCTCGACATCGAAAAGTTTGCCGACCGTGGCAAATCCCTGACCCGCCTCGACGGATACGTGGTATTCGTGCCCGGAGCCGTCCCCGGGGACCGCGTCAAGGCCCGCGTGTACCGCAAGCGCAAGAAGTTTGCCGAAGCGGCCCTGCTGGAGGTCCTGGATCCGTCCCCCCTCCGGACAACACCCAAGTGCCGCTATTTCGGTACCTGTGGCGGGTGCAAGTGGCAGCACGTGGACTACCAGGCCCAGCTCGAGGCAAAGACCCAGTCCGTCCGTGAATCCTTTGTCCATGCCGGCGGTCGGCCCGAGGTCCAGGTCCTGCCGGCCCTTGGCGCTGAGGACATCTACTACTACCGCAACAAGATGGAATTCAGCTTCAGCACCGGGCGCTGGCTGACCCCCGACGAGATCCAGTCCGGAGAAACCTTTGATACCTCCTTTGCGCTCGGCCTGCACGTGCCCGGCAACTTTGCCAAGGTCCTCGACCTGCAGGAGTGCCACCTGCAGTCGGAATGGAGCGCCTCGTTCGTCAATGCCCTCCGCTCCTTTTCAAAGGCGCAGGAGTGGTCGGCGTGGGAGCCCCGCAAGCACACCGGCTACCTGCGCCACATGGTAATCCGGCAGGCCACCCATACCGACGAGATCATGGTCAACCTGGTGACGAGTTACCATGACGAAGGTCGGATGGCCGCGTTCGCTGCGTGGGTGGAGGAGACGGCCCCCGGCGTGACCACGCTGGTCAATACGATCAACTCAGGCGTGGCGCAGACCGCCTTCGGCGAGGAGATCCATGTGGTTTTCGGCCCCGGCGTCATCCACGATCGGATCGGTAAGCACACCTTCGAGATTGCTTCAAACGCCTTCTTCCAGACCAATACCCGCCAGGCCGAGCGGCTCTACAGCGTGGCTGCCACCTATGCCGAGCTGACCCCGAACGACCTCGTCTATGACCTCTACTGTGGTGCCGGCACGATTTCGCTGTTCGTGGCCCCCGAGGTCAAGCACGTCGTGGGTGTGGAGCTCGTCGAGGAGGCCGTGGCCAATGCCCGCCGCAACGCAGCAGCCAACAGTATCGAGAATGTGACGTTCGAGACCGGGGACATGCTCAAGCTCTTCACGCCGGATTTTGTCCGCACGCATGGTCGTCCCGACGTCCTCATCGTGGATCCTCCGCGTGCGGGCCTGCACCCCAAGGTCGTGCGACAGATCGGTGAACTGGCTCCGGAGCGGTTCGTGTACGTGTCCTGCAACCCCCAGTCACAGGCCAAGGACCTCTCCTACCTGGCCGAGGTCTATGACGTGCAGGAGGTGCAACCTGTGGACCTCTTCCCACACACCCACCACATCGAATCCGTGGCCAAACTGCGCAAGCGTAAAGCATGAGCGTAGTCGAGGGGCATACGGTTGCGGACTGGAACGGGCGAACCGTATTCGTCACCGGCGGCACCGGTTTCGTGGGCAGTCACCTGGTGGACGCCCTGTTGGCTGCCGGTGCCCGCGTCCGGGCGCTCGTCAGGCAGGACCCCAAGTGGCTGGCCGATCGGCCCGTCGAGTTCGTGGAGGGGTCGCTCCTGGACCCCGCCGCATTGAAGCGGGGTGTGGATGGCGTGGACGTCGTTTTCCACATGGCTGGCCGCACGCGGGCCACGGAGAGGGACGCCTTCCGCCGGGACAACGTGACCGGCACGCTGCACCTCATGCAGGCCGTTGCCGATGCCCGCTACGTGGCCCGCACGGTGGTGGCCTCAAGCCTGGCCGCTGTGGGTCGGGGTGGGAGCGGCATCGTGGACGAAGCCGTCCCGCTCCATCCCGTGAGTGACTATGGCTGGTCCAAAGCCGAAATGGAGCGGGAGCTGGACGTCTGGACCGGACGCATCCCCCTGACCATCGTGCGACCTCCCGCGGTCTACGGCCCCCGGGAGACCGACATCCTGACCTTCTTCCAGTCCGTAGCCAAGGGCGTCTGCCCCATCGTCGGGGACGGATCCGTGCCAAGCCTGAGTTTGGTCCACGTGGACGATCTGGTACGGGGATGCCTTCAAGTGGCTGATGCAGCGGCGGCCGAGGGCCGCACGTATTTCCTCGGAGGACCCACGCAGGCCTCCTGGTACGCCATCCGGGATGCCGCCGCCGCGGCCCTCGGCCGCCGCGTGCTGACCCTTCCCATCCCCCGGGCCATCATCCCTGCCGTCGGCGCCATCAGCGAGTTCGGTGGACGACTCTTCGGGTCCTATCCCCCGCTCAATCGCGAAAAGGCCCGCGAAATCCTGGAAGCAGCGCTCATGTGCCACAGTGACCGGGCCGCTGGGGATTTCGGCTACGCACCGTCGGTTTCCGTCGAAGACGGGGTTCGCCAGACCATCCTCTGGTACCGCGAACGCGGCTGGCTCTGACTTGGCTGGATTCGGAAGCAGTTTGAAACCCCTGCGAATTGCCCTCCAAGCGGTTCGCCCCCGAATCCTCCGGTCCGACGGTTCGTTGATGCCGTGTCCTGAATTGCGCCCTTTTCCCATCATCACCCGGCCACTCCCTTGACGTCGCTCGGATTCAACACCGGCTATATCGAAGAACTCTACCGCCAATACCTCCAGGATCCGGAGAGTGTAGGCGAGAACTGGAAGGAGTTCTTCCTGGATTTCCAGCCCGACGACGGTTTCGTGGCCCCCGCTCCGGAACCGACTTCGCCCGCTCCCCGCGCTGGAGCTGCGGCTCCGGCAGCCGGGCCTCAGGAAGACACGACGGCGTGGGCCGAGGAATCCATCATCCGTGGACCCGGCGCCAAGATCGTCGAGAACATGGAGGCCAGCCTGGGTGTGCCGACGGCCACTTCGGTTCGCACCGTGCCGGTCAAGCTCATGGCCGAGAACCGGGCCTTGATCAACGACCATCAGCGGCATGTCGGGGGCCACAAGGTGTCCTTCACCCACCTGATTGCCTGGGCCATCGTCAAGGCGCTCAAGGAGTACCCCTCCATGAACACGACGTACCGTCGGGTGGAGGAGGATCACATCCACGTCGTACCCCACGACGTGAATCTGGGCCTGGCCATCGACATGGAGCGTCGCGGCAAGCGTACCCTCCTCGTGCCCAATATCAAGGCCGCCCAGACGCTCAACTTTGCACAGCTGCTCGGCGCCTACAACGACCTGATCCGGCGCGCCCGGGACAACAAGCTCGAGATCGAGGATTTTGCCCGGACCACGGCATCCCTGACCAACCCTGGCATGATCGGCACGAACCTGAGTGTGCCGCGCCTCATGCCCGGCCAGGGTGTCATTGTCGGCGTAGGCTCCATCGGCTACCCGGCCGAGTACTATGCCGTGCCGCAGGAGGCCATCGACCAGACCGGCATTTCGCAGGTGATGACCATTACCTCGACCTACGACCACCGGGTCATCCAGGGCGCTGAGAGCGGTGCATTCCTGGCCTGGGTCGACCAGTTGCTGCGCGGAAACCACGGGTTCTACCAGGAAATCTTCCGGGACCTGAACATTGCCTTCCAGCCCTGGACCCTGTCCGAGGACTCCACGACGCGCGTCGGCGTACGCTCGCGCAGTGCCAAGCAGGAAGCCGTCCGCAAGGCCGCGTCCGTCCTGCAGCTGATCCGGGCCTACCGCGTGCGCGGCCACCTGCAGGCCGACGTAAATCCCCTCGGTCATGAATGGGAGCCGCATCCTGAGCTGGACCCGGCCACCTACGGCCTGACGATCTGGGACCTGGACCGCGAATTCCCGACCGGCGGTCTGGGCGGCCAGGATATGCTGCCGCTTCGCGACATCCTGGACATCCTTCGCCGAACGTACACCCGCAAGATCGGAATCGAGTTCATGCACATCTCCTCCCCCGAGGAGAAGCGCTGGCTCACGGACCGCATCGAGCCGAGCGACAGCGAATACACGGTCGATGCTGAGTCCATGCATCGCATGCTGCAGAAGCTCAACGCGGCCGAGGCCTTCGAGACGTTCCTGCACACCAAGTATATCGGTCACAAGCGCTTCTCCCTGGAAGGATCGGAGACCGTGATCCCGATGCTGGACCGCATTCTTTCGGACGCGGCGGAAAAAGGCGTGAGCCAGGTGGTCATGGGCATGGCCCATCGCGGCCGACTCAACGTCCTTGCCAACATCATGAACAAGCCCTACGAGGTCATCTTCTCGGAGTTCGAGGGCAATATCGACCCCAATACGACGCAGGGTTCGGGGGACGTGAAGTACCACCTCGGATCCACCGGCAAACATGTGGCACCGGGCGGCCAGGAAGTAACCATCTCCCTGGCATCCAACCCCAGCCATCTGGAGGCCGTCAATCCGGTCGTCGAGGGTATGGTGCGCGCCAAACAGGAAGCCCGCCGACATGAACCCGACAATCCGGACGGAGACTTCCAGGACTCGGTGATCCCGATCCTGATCCACGGGGACGCGGCCTTTGCCGGGCAGGGTGTCGTGGCCGAAACCCTGCACATGAGCCAGCTGCCGGGATACCACACCGGCGGTACGATCCACGTGGTGATCAACAACCAGATCGGTTTCACGACCGGTCCGGAAGCGGCGCGCAGCTCCCACTATGCCACGGACAGCGCCCGCATGATCCAGGCTCCGGTCTTCCACGTCAACGGGGACGATCCCGAGGCCTGTGTCCGGGTGGCCCGCCTGGCGCTGGAATACCGGCAGGCGTTCAACAAGGATGTGGTGATCGATGTCCTCTCCTACCGCGTGCGGGGACACAACGAGGGAGACGAACCGACCTATACGCAGCCGACGCTCTACAAGAAAATCGAAGCCAAGCGCTCACCCCGGAAGCTCTACACCGAGCTCCTGCTGCGCCGTGGAGACATGCAGCCAGAGGAAGCCGAGCAGATGCTCGAAGACTACCGCGGCCGACTCCAGGAAGCTTTCGACCGCACGAAGGAGCTGGTCGAGCGCAAGGCGCCGACCGAGGCTGAGCTGCTGCGCAAGCGGGAGCCCGAGCCGTTGCCGGTGGTCGACACACGCGCGCCCGCCCAGGATATGCGCGATGTCGTTAAGGCGCTGAACAACCTGCCGGCCGACTTCCAGGTGCATCCGAAACTCGAGCGGCAGTTCTCCCGGCGGGAGAAGCTCTTCGACGAGGAGAAGCGCATCGACTGGGGATTTGCAGAAGCCCTGGCCTTCGGCTCCATCCTGCTCGACGGCAAGCGCGTCCGCGTGAGCGGCCAGGACTCCCGCCGCGGCACGTTCAGCCACCGGCATGCAGTCCTCTACGATCAGGAAACCGGCGCCCAGTACATCCCGCTGAATCACATCCGGGACGGTCAGGAGAGCCTGTTCATCTACGATTCTCTCCTCTCCGAGTATGCTGTCTGCGGTTTCGAATACGGATATTCCGTGGCCAATCCGCAGGCGCTGGTCATCTGGGAAGCCCAGTTCGGTGACTTTGCCAACGGCGCCCAGATCGTATACGACCAGTTCCTGTCGGCCGCAGAGGAGAAATGGGGACAGACGTCCAGCATGGTCCTGCTGCTCCCGCACGGCTACGAAGGCCAGGGGCCCGAGCACTCCTCGGCGCGTCTCGAGCGCTTCCTGCAGTTGTGCGCCCAGAACAACATGATCGTGTGCTCCTTCACGACGCCGGCCAACCTGTTCCATGGGCTGCGTCGTCAGGCCTCCTCGCAGATCCACAAGCCGTTGGTGGTCATGTCCCCCAAGAGCCTTCTGCGCCACCCCAAAGTGGTTTCGACGCCGGAAGAGCTTTCGGAAGGGGCCTTCCAGACCGTAATCCCCGCAGACGTGGATAAAGCCAAGCGGATCGTCTTCTGCTCGGGCAAGGTCTATTATGACCTTGAGGAGAATCTTGGAGACGCCGAGGTGGCCCTGGTGCGGATCGAGCAGCTGTATCCGTTCCCGCACGCCGAGGTGGTGGCCGAAATCCAGCGCATCAAGGGTGTCAAGGATGTGGTCTGGGTCCAGGAAGAGCCCGAGAACATGGGCGCCTGGTCCTTCATCAACCGCCGCCTCGACGATGCCATGGCGGCAGCGGGCATGAAAGCGCAGCGCGTGGCCTACATCGGTCGTCCGGCTTCGGCCAGCCCCGCCACGGGCAGCGCCCATATCCACGCCGCCCAGCAGGCAGCCATCTTGCGCGAAGCGCTGCATACGGCCTGAATGCCATCGCAGCAGACCAATAAAAAGGGAGCGTCCATCCCCGGGGATGGACGCTCCTTTCACACCTCTCTGAAGCACTCGACGGCAGGGTGGGGTGCGTCGAGGGCCGGATGATATCGAGGCCTAGTAGCGTGTACGGCGGCGCGAGTTGCGGGCTGCCTTCTGGCGCGCAAGACGGCGCTCTTCGGAGGGCTTCGTGAAGGCCATGTTGCCGCGGAAAATGCGCAGTACGCGGCTGCGGTTTACGGCGCGCTTGAAGCGGCGCAGAGCGCGGTCGATGGACTCGTTATCCCTTACTTTGATACCTACGGGCACGTCAGATCACTCCTTGAGTGGATGATTAATTTCGAAACAGCCTTGCAATATACGGACCCCGCCCTGTTGAAGGCAAAACCCTGACCCCTCCAAATGCCCCAAAAACTGCTCATTTCGACGCGGAATCCGCACAAACTCCGTGAAATTATGGCGATCCTC
Organism: Bacteroidota bacterium; assembly: GCA_027620595.1. Taxonomy (GTDB): domain Bacteria; phylum Bacteroidota; class Rhodothermia; order Rhodothermales; family UBA10348; genus JAAZVD01. Next base: position 22,258 of record JAQCDI010000001.1, read on the forward strand.
GAAGGATCGGGCGTCGAATTGGTGTCCCTGGAGGCGTTTCCCGATGCACACGACGTGGTTGAGGACCGTCCTACGCTCGAGGGGAATGCCGCCAAGAAGGCCGAGGAGCTCTTCGCACTGACGGGGCTGCATACGATGGCCGACGACACCGGTCTGGAAGTGGATGCCCTGGCGGGCGCGCCGGGCGTCCGCTCGGCGCGATTTGCCGGCGACGAGGCCGATGCCGCTGCCAACCGCCGGCTGCTGCTCGAACGGCTGGCAGCGGCGGACGACCGGCGCGCCCGCTTCCGCACCGTCATCGCCTTGACCACACCGCAGGGCACCCGATTCTTCGAAGGCACCTGCGAAGGGGTGATCACCCGGGAAGAGCGCGGCCACGGTGGCTTCGGCTACGACCCGATTTTCCGGCCCGACGGCCACGCCGAGACCTTCGCCGAGATGGACGCCGCCACCAAGAATGCCATCAGCCACCGTGGCCGCGCCCTGGCCGCCTTTGCCGATGCCCTCCTTCGGGGGGAGGTTCGCCCATGATGGCCCTTCTCCAACGTGTGCGCCATGCCCGTGTGAGCGTGGACGATCGGCAAACGGGCGCCATCGGGGAGGGCCTCCTGATCCTGCTCGGCGTACACGAGACCGACACGGCCGATCTCATCCCGTGGCTGGCCGCCAAATGTGCCAACCTGCGCATCTTTCCAGACGAGGAAGGGCGCATGAATCGATCCGTCAAGGACCACGGCGGATCTGCCCTCGTCGTATCCCAATTCACACTCTACGGCAACGCCGAGAAGGGCAACCGCCCGTCCTTCATCGAATCCGCCCGCCCGGAAGTGGCCGAACCCCTGTATCAAGCCTTTTGCGAGGCCCTGTCGGCCGAACTCGGCCATCCTGTTGGCCGGGGCGAATTCGGCGCCATGATGGATGTGGCGCTGCTCAACTGGGGACCCGTCACGCTGACCATCGAACGACGAAACCCGTAGGCCTGTCCGCGGGTTGTCCCTGCCGACCGTTCCCTTTGACCCACTGCCGATCCCATGCATCGAGTCCTGCTTCTCTGCACCCTCTTCCTTGCCGGATGCTCTGCCCAGCAGCCTGACGGCTATCTCGTGGTGGATGCCGTGATCTACACGATGGACGACTCGATCCCTGTGGCTGAGGCCATGGCCGTTGTGGACGGGAAGGTGGCCATGATCGGACATGCCGACGACGTGAGGGCCGCCCATCCCGCTCTGCCCGAACGGTCCCTGGGCGGCAAGACCGTCGTTCCAGGGTTCACCGATTCCCACGGGCACTTCATGAGTCTTGGTTTCAGGAAGATCATGGTGGATCTGCGCGGCAGCACGTCCATCGAAGAGGTCATCCAGCGGATCCAGGCCTTCTTTCCGGACCTCGAGGAAGGGGAGTGGATCCGGGGCCGTGGCTGGAACCAGGTGCTCTGGCCTGGTCAGGAATTCCCGACCCGTCAGGACCTCGACGCCTACTTCCCCAACAATCCGGTGGCTCTGGAACGCATCGACGGGCACGCCTCCTGGTATAACACGGCGGCCATGAACATCGCCGGATTCGAGTCCATCCAGAACGCAGAGGATCCCGTTGGAGGCGCCATCATCCGGGACGCCAATGGCGTTCCGACCGGCGTGTTCATCGACGCTGCGGCCGGACTGGTCGAGCGGCACGTACCGGCCTGGACACAGGAAGAGACCGAAGACGCGCTGACGCTTGCGCTGCAGGAAGCAGCCGAGATGGGCCTGACGGGCATCCACGATGCCGGAGTGGACCAGGCCACCATCGACCTCTACAAACGGTTCATCGACGAAGACCGGTTCACGGTTCGCATGTATGCCATGATCGGGGGCACCCGCGGGTCGGCCTTCCGGACCTACTGCAACAATCCCATCATCGACTACGGGGATCGCCTCTCGGTCCGCTCCGTCAAGCTCTACCTGGATGGTGCCCTGGGCAGCCGTGGAGCCGCCCTGCTCGAGGATTACAGCGACGAGGCCGGAAATCGCGGACTGCTGTTTGCCGAGCCGGAGGAGTTTGCCGCGCAGGTCCGGGAATCCGTGGCATGCGGCTACCAGGTGAATACCCACGCCATCGGGGACCGCGGCAACCGCGTGCTCCTGGAGAGTTACGAACTGGCCGGCATCACCCCCGAGAGCCGCCCCAGGGATGAGCACACGCAGATCATTGCCCTTGAGGACGTTCCCCGATTCCAGCAACTGGGCATCATCGCTTCGATGCAGCCCACCCACGCCACCTCCGACCTGAACATGGCCGAAGATCGGCTCGGGCCGCACCGCATCAAGGGTGGCTATGCCTGGCGCACCCTGACGGATGCCGGCATCCCATTGGCCTTCGGTTCGGACTTCCCCGTCGAAAAGTCGAACCCCATCGATGGGTTCTTTGCCGGTGTGACGCGCCAGACGAAAGACCTGCTGCCGGAGGGTGGCTGGTATCCCGAGGAACGACTGACCCGTGAGGAGACCCTGGCCGCTTTCACGAAGGGAGGTGCCTATGCCGCCTTCCAGGAAGACCAACTGGGGTCCCTGTCTCCGGGCAAGTTTGCCGACTTCGTCGTCCTCTCGGCCGACATCATGACCGTGCCGCCACCCCAGATCATCGAATCGAAGGTGGAAGCCACGTTCTTCGGTGGACAGCTCGTCTTCGGCCCCGTACCGGGGGAATGAACGCCCCGGATCCCACATATCTGACCGACGCTTTCGGGCGGCGGCACACCTACCTGCGCATCTCGCTGACGGAGCGCTGCAATCTGCGCTGTACCTACTGCATGCCGGCCGAGGGCGTGGAGCTCAAACCCAAGTCGCACATCCTCTCGTTCGAGGAGATCCTGCGGCTTTCATCGCTCCTCGTAGGCCAAGGCGTTACGAAAATCCGGCTCACCGGGGGCGAACCCCTGATCCGCAAGGAACTGGTCCACCTGGTCGAGCGGCTGCGGAGCCTGGATGGGCTGCGCGAGCTGACCATCACCACGAATGGCTTGCTCCTGCCGCGGAAGCTGGAAGAACTGCGGCGGGCCGGCATCACCGGATTCAACATCTCGCTCGACACCCTTCGCAAGGACCGGTTCGAGGAGATCACCCGACGCCCTGGCCTGGACACGGTGCTGGAAGCCATCCACCGGACCGTGGACGCGGGCTACGACCCGGTCAAGATCAATTGTGTCGTAATCCGGGGCTTCAACGAGGATGAACTGGTTGACTTCGTTGCGATGACCCGGGATCTGCCCATCGAGATGCGCTTCATCGAATACATGCCTTTCGATGGCAACACCTGGAATACCGGGAAATTCCTGCCCTATGTGGAGATGGTGGACCGGATCCGCGAGGTATGGCCGGATTTCAGGTCCGAGGGAGGGGATGAACTCGAAATTGCCAAGCTGTGGCAGGTGCAAGGATTCACTGGCAAAGTGGGCTTCATCACCTCGATGAGTGATCATTTCTGCGCCGGTTGCAACCGGATCAGGATCACGGCGGACGGTCAGCTCAAGGTATGCCTGTTCGGCGCCCAGGAGGTCAACCTGCGCGATCTGATGCGCGATGGAACGTCCGACGAAGCGCTGTTGGAAGCGGTCCGATCGGCACTGGCCCGCAAGGCGCCTTCCCACGCCGGCATGGAAACGATTGCGGCTTCCGAAAATCGGCCCATGATCCTGATCGGAGGCTAGGATCCGCGCGAACCGACACGTGCCTTGCATCGTTGCACCCTTCCTTCTTCCCCAAATCCATCCCATGGCAGACTTTACCCACGTCCATCCCGAAGGCGGCGTCCACATGGTGGACGTCTCCGGAAAAGCCGACTCACTGCGCACGGCCGTGGCCTCGGGCCGCGTCCACCTGGGCCACGAAGCATTCGAGCGCGTACGTGACAACACGGTCCGCAAGGGAGACGTGCTGGCCATTGCGCAGATTGCCGGCATCATGGGCGCCAAGGAAACGCCCCGCCTGATTCCGCTGTGCCATCAGGTGCAGATCCAGGGTGTGGATGTGGAGCTGAAGCTGAACGAACGCGCCGAGGCCGTGGACATCCGTGCCTTTGCCAAGAGTGTCGGCCCGACCGGCGTTGAGATGGAAGCGCTGACCGCCGTCAGCGTGGCAGCCCTGACCGTCTACGACATGTGCAAATCCATCACCAAGGATCTGCGTATCGGCGACATCCACCTGGTGGCCAAGACCGGGGGCGCCTCGGGCGACTACCTGCGGCCCGAACCATCCTCGAACTGATCCTCCTCCCACCCATTCCCACCGACCATGGAAACCTTGATCACCACCTCGGGCGTCCTGCTCATTGCCCTGATCTTCCTGGCCCTCGTGGTCTTCATGTATTTCATTCCGGTAGGCCTGTGGATCACTGCCTATTTCTCTGGCGTCCGGGTCAAGCTGGTGCGGGACCTCATGGGTATGCGCCTGCGGAAAGTGCCGCCGGCCGTTATCGTCAAGCCGCTGATCACGGCCCACAAAGCCGGCATCGAAGTCAGTCCACCCCAACTCGAGGCCCACTACCTGGCAGGTGGACAGGTCCAGAAAGTGGTCAATGCCCTGATTTCGGCGGACAAAGCCAACATCGACCTGAACTTCGAACGCGCCACGGCCATCGACCTGGCCGGTCGTGACGTTTTCGAAGCCGTGCAGGTATCGGTCAATCCCAAAGTGATCGAAACGCCGCCTGTCTCGGCCGTTGCCAAGGACGGTATCCAGGTACGCGCCGTGGCGCGCGTCACCGTGCGGGCCAACATCGAGCGTCTCGTCGGGGGCGCCGGAGAAGAAACCATCATTGCCCGCGTCGGCGAAGGCATCGTGTCCACCATCGGTTCGTCCGAGACCCACAAGCTGGTCCTCGAGAATCCGGACTCGATCTCCAAGGTGGTGCTTTCGAAGGGACTGGACTCCGGTACGGCCTTCGAAATCCTCTCCATCGACATTGCCGATGTGGACGTCGGAGAAAACATCGGCGCCAAACTGCAGACGGACCAGGCGGAAGCCGACCTCAAGATTGCTCAGGCCAAGGCCGAGGAGCGCCGCGCTGCGGCCGTGGCACGGGAGCAGGAAATGCGGGCCGCCGTACAGGAACAGCGTGCCAAGGTGATTGCTGCCGAAGCAGAAGTGCCGCTGGCCATGGCCGAGGCGTTCCGCAGTGGCAACCTTGGCATCATGGACTACTACAACATGCGCAACGTGGAGGCCGATACCCACATGCGCAAGTCCATCGGTGGCGGCGACGCCCCGGCCAAGAAGTAGGTCCGGACCTCCCCCGTGCAGCACGCTGTCTTCATCACCTTCGGACTGTTCTCGGTCAGCCAGGAACTGAGCGCCATGGCCATGGCCCATCTCGCGGATGCCGACCCGGAACTGCTTGCCGAGGAGAGCCTCTCGCTGGCCGCCGCCGCAACGTCCCGCGCCATCGAGGCAACGGCCCCTTCGCATCAGGACCTGGCCGATGCCCTCATGGTGGCGCCCTTCCTGTATCGGGACTACCTCGTGGGTACAGCCATGCTCGAGTCGGGAGATGCCACCCAGGCCGAGCGCGGTGCGGACATCGGGCAGCGGCTCGAGCGCAAGATGGCCTTCTATGCCACCCATCTGCCCAAAGCCACCCTCCCCACGGGATCGGTGCTTCGGAACGCGATGCTTCTGTGGATGGGACGGATCTCCCCACCGGGCATGCCCACTGGCCCGGAGGCCCGGCTCGATGCCTGCGGCGCTGTCCCCCGGCTGCAGGCGCATGTCCGGCTCACGGCAGCCCACCTGCGACACACGGACGCAGGCAGCTGAGACCAGCGTCCAGCTTCAAGCGGGAGTGATCGGGCCCGCATCCGTTGTCAATCGGGAAATGCGCACAAGATCGATCCGGTTGGCCGTGGCCCGCAGCACCAGGAAGCGGTAGCCGTCCAGCTCGAACTCATCGCGGACCTTGGGTATGGTGCCCAACCGCTCCAGCAGGTACCCGGCCACCGTCTCGAAATCGCCGTCCGGCAGCTTGATCGAGGTTTCCTCGGCCAGCTCGTCCACGTCCAGGCGGCCGCTGGCAATCACCGCTTCGTCGCTCAGGATACGGATCATGTTCTCCTCGACGTCGAACTCGTCGCGGATGTCTCCGAAGATCTCCTCGAGCAGGTCTTCGGACGTGACCAGCCCTGCCGTTCCACCATACTCATCAATGACGATGGCAATGGAGGTATTGGTCTGCAGGAATTCCTTGAGCAGCTCCTTCGAGAGCTTGGTCTCCGGCACGAACGTGGCCGGACGGAGCATATCGGACAGGGACTTCGGTTCCGAGAACAGGTCGTAGGCAAAGGCCACGCCTACGATGTTGTCGATGTTCTCCCGGTAGATGGGAATCTTCGAGTGACCCGTGGACACGAAAAGCTCCTGCGCTTCCTCGAGTGAAGCACTCTCTTCAAGGGCAATCATGTTGGTCCGAGGCATCATCGACTCACGGACCTTGATCGTACCCATGGCAAACACGTTGGAGACCAGCGTGGACTCCTCCTCATCCAGGTCCAGCTCACCAGTGCGCTTGCTCTCCTCGATGAGCAGCTCGAAGTCGCGGCGGATGAACTCGGAGAAAGAGTTCGAATCGATGCGAACGGCCTTCATCAGGGCGCTGGCGGTCCAGCGGGAAATCAGGATGAGCGGCAGGAGAAGGTAGTAGGTCATCCGCAGCGGAAAGGCCAGCCAGAACACGGCCCGGTTGGCGATTTCCCGCATGACGGACTTGGGAAGGACCTCCCCGATGAGCAGCACCACGACGGAGGCCACCACGGTCTGGGCCGCCAGCGCCAGGATGTCGGCTGCTCCGGACATGCCCAGGAGTTCACCGAAGAAGAGCTTCAGCGGAGCCTCGAGGTAGAGGGCCACGAGCGTCGAGTAGATGACCAGGGCCAGGTTGTTGCCCACAAGGGTCGTGGTCAGCAGTGTGGCCGGCTGCTCGAGGAACTCGGATACCCAACGACCCACCAACCCGCCACGACGCGCGAATACTTCCACGCGCAGTCGGTTGGCCGAAACGAAGGCAATCTCCGAGCCCGAAAAGAACGCGCTCAGAACCAGGGAAATGAGTATTAAGGCAATTTCCATTGCGTTGGATGCCTACTTGCCCTGGAAGTCGGCTTTCCGCTTGCCGAGGAAAGCGTCGACCCCTTCGCGGAAATCCTCGGTATCGCACGCCTGACCGAACAGGTCGGCCTCGACGGCCAATCCTTCGGCCAGGGGCCTGTCCGAGGAGCGCAAGGCCTTGAGGGTCAGAGCCACTGCCAAGGGCGCCTTGCCCAGAATGGTGGTCATCATGGCTCGCGCGGCATCCATGAGTTCGGCCTGCGTCGTGACCCGGTTCACCAGTCCCATTTCGTAGGCGCGGCGCGCGTCGATCATGTCTCCGGTGAGCACAAGTTCGGTGGCCAGGCCCAGACCGGCCAGGCGGGGCAGCCGCTGGGTGCCGCCATAACCGGGAATGATGCCCAGATTGACTTCGGGCTGCCCGAAGCGGGCATTGTCCGAGGCAATGCGCAGGTGACACGCCCAGGCCAGTTCACTGCCGCCGCCGAGCGCGAAGCCGTTGACGGCGGCGATGACGGGTTTGGAAAGCTGTTCGATCCGGTTGAATACGGCCTGTCCGCGGGCGGCAAAGAACCGGCCTTTCTCGCCATCGAGCTCCCGGAAGCGGGCAATGTCCGCGCCCGCCACGAAGCTCTTCTCGCCGGCTCCGGTCAGGATCACGCCGCGGATGGCTCCGTCGGTCCCGGCACGCTGGAAGAAGGCATCCAGGTCGGCGATGACGTCGGCGTTCAGGGCGTTGAGTTTGTCGGGGCGGTTGATTGTGACGGTGGCAATGCCGCGATCATCAATCTCCACGAGCAACGTGGCGTAGTCCATCTTGCAGAAGGTTGGGGCGGAATCGGAACCGGAAGATACGTTGTAATCCGGCAGGCATGCAGCCTATTCGCGAACCCGCTCTGCAGCGCGTCCTTCGTCCTCGGCCGTGGGGTCTTCGAACGTGTCCATCTCGTTGAGCAGGTCCACCGGGTTGGCAAACACTTCCTCGAGTTCCTCCACCGACGCCTGGGTCTCTTCGACCTCGGTCAGCAGCGTATCGAGCTGGAATGAGATTTCCTCGGGATTGCGCAGCGTCAGGGACTGCTCGTGGATGTACTTGATCACATCCTCGATGGTCTCGAGCTGGGCCTCGATGATTTCCAGGTTCTCCTGGCCCTTCTTTGAGCGCTCCAACCGCTGCTCGAGGATCCTGAGGCGGCGTGCCTTGATGGCGCGTACGCGCGGCGTGTCGTCCTCCATGTCCACACGCAGGGCCTCGATGGAGCGCAGCACTTCAGACTCGACACCCGACTGGGCCGAGAATTCGTAGCGCTCCTTCTGGTAAAGCAGCTTCATGTAGGACTCGAGCAATCCGTCGATTTTCTTCAGGTGCGAGTCCAGCATGCCCTGGGACGCGTAGCTCAGCTTGCGATAGTTGCCGCGGATCTCCTTCTCGAGCTTGCGCAGCCTGGCGTAACGACGACGGTCCGACGTGGCCAGGGTCTGGAAGAGCTCCTTCTGCGAGAGCGGCTTGGCATGCTCGGCGGCCCGGCGCGAACGGATGGCCTTGCGGAACCGCTCATTGCGGGGCATCGTGCCCAGATACGCCAGTTCGGCCCCGGCCGTGAACATGAGTGCCACGTCGAACGGCCAGGTGGCCCCGGTCAGACTCACCCCGAAAGCCACCAGCATCGAGACAATCAGGAACGTAAGGTTCCACGGATGCAGGAAAGCTTCCCGGGAGTAGTTGATATCGTGTTGACCGCGCGTCACTTCCGTTGGTTGGCGTTTCTGGGGGGCGCCGGCAGCTATCGCCGCATGCGCCCGATGGTCTTTTCTGGTAGGTCCGACGACGAGCCGGCGGAGCGGGTTTCGCTGCCGGCGCCCTGATCCAAGGTGGGAGCCGAAGCGGGAGGAGCGGCCGAAGAGGAATCGGATTCGTCCGGAGCCTCGCCTTCCGCCGCCTTCATCTGACGGATGAGCTCCTGCGCCCGGGACTTGCGCAGGGTCTGATCCGCTTCGAGCTCTGCAGCGTCCAGATTTTCGAGCAGCCGGTCGTCGGCCGCCAGATTGTCCAGCGCCACTTCCATGCGGGCCTCGGCACCGATGGTGTCGTGCTGCAGGCGCTCCACCATCTCGTTGTGCTCATCGTAGAGGCTGTTGATGCCTTCGGCCATGTCGGTCACGGCACGCGTCACCCTGGCCTTGCGCTGCAGCTGGTGGTGGGCCTGCTTCAGTTCCTTGAGCTTGCGCAGGTGGGCCTTTTCGGCCTCCTTGAAGCGTTCGTATTCCTCGGGCGTCATGGCCATGTCTGGGCCCTCGCTGCGTTACTGGGTGCGTTCGCGACCGATGGTCTTGCCGCTCGTCTCGGATTCGGGATCGGACAGATCGAGCTGCGGCTCCTCCTTCGAGGCGCCACTCGTATCTCCCATGCCCATCTCCAGCTTGAACTGCTTGACCAGTTCCGAAGCGCGGATTTTCTGGGCATCCTCCTCGATCTTGAGGGCTTCGGTGTCCACCGAATCGAGCGCCATTTCCATGCGCGCCTCGTTGCGGGCCGTCTGCTCCTGCAGGCGGGTAAGCATTTCGTCGTGGGTCTGATCGATGCCGGCCACCTCGAAGGACTCGAGCGTATCGGCCACCTTGGCCTGCCACTGCGCACGCTCGTGTGCACGGAGGGCTTCCTTGGCCTCGGCAATCTTGCGCTCCTTCTCGCGCATGAACGCTTTCTTGACCTGCAGGGCCTTGTCGTAGGCCGCCGAGGCATACTTGAGCTGGTCCTTGGTCGACGCCAAGCTCTCCTGTACGCTTTCCATCCGCATGGCATAGCGCTCGGCAATATCGTCCCGACCGGCCTGGATACCTGCCTTGATCTTGGACGTCACATCGGCCAGTTCCTTCTCATACTTCTTGACCTCTTTCTGCAGCATCATCACGTTGGCTTTCACCGTCGCGATGTTCTCGTTCATCTTGGGGACCTGGTCGTTCAGCTCCCGGATGTTCTGCTCGAGGATGAGCTTGGGATCTTCGAGTGCTGAGATGGCACCGCCGAAGATGGATTTGACTAATCGCTTGAAGCGGACCCAGATCGACATGTCGTTCCTGATGCGTTGAGTGGTAGGGAGGAGGAGTCCCAACGTGAATATAGTGAAGGTCTACCGGCAGGCCCATGCAACGGGGTGGGAAGGGCCCGGCTTTGCTTGTTTCCGGTGCCAAGAGGAGCATCGGTGGGCCCGTTCTTACGAGGGGGGCGGCCTCTGGATTCATTCGCGGCCAAACGGCGCAAAAATCATCTGCTCCACACCCCGGCGGCAAACCGGTCCCTGATCCTGGATCCGGGTGGCGGCGCTTGTGCGGACAGGGTGTAGGCGCGCGCGATCCGCTCCACTGCCGCTTCGAGTCGGGAGGCATCGGTGGCGGTAACGCGGGCCAGGACATCTCCCGGGCGAACCGCATCCCCTTGCCGCTTGCTGAGCCAGCATCCGGCCAAAGGATCGACGGCATCCTCCTTTGTGCGTCGGCCGGCGCCAAGGTCCACCATCGCGCGGCCGACGTCCCGCGCGTCAATCCTGGCCACCGCGCCGCTCATACCTTCGGGCGCGCGGACGTCGGCCGCGTGGGCCCCGTCGTAGCGCGTCTCGGGCCGCTCGATGGCCACCAGGGATCCGCCCTGCGCCCGGACGAGCTGCCGGAAGCGGTCCATGGCATGCCCGGAGACAACCGCCTTCCGGGCCATCAAGCGACCTTCTTCCTGCGACCGCGCCGCGTTACCTGCCACAAGCATTTCCGCCGCCAACTCGAACGTCACTTCTTCGAGGTCCGGCGCGCTGCCTCCAGCGAGCAGCTGAATGGATTCGTGGATCTCGGGCCAGTTGCCCACCGCACAGCCCAGCGGCTGATCCATGTCGGTCAGAAGCGCCACGGCCGGCTTGCCGAATCCCTCGCTGACCCGGACCAGCGTCTCGGCCAGGTGGCGCGCGTCGGGCTCGGCCTGCATGAAGGCGCCCGAACCGAATTTCACGTCGAGCACGAGGGCATCGATGCCTTCGGCCAGTTTTTTCGACAGGATCGAGGCGGCAATGAACGGCACGAATTCCACCGTTCCCGTCACATCCCGAAGGGCGTAGAGCTTGCGATCGGCGGGCGCGATGTCGTCGGTCTGCCCGATCATGACCAGCCCGATTTCGGCCAGCTGACGGCGATAGGCCTGCATCGAGAGTGCTGTGGTGAAGCCGGGTATGGATTCCAGCTTGTCCAGCGTGCCACCGGTATGCCCCAGGCCGCGGCCGGAGATCATGGGTACCGGCACGCCGCAGGCTGCCACGATGGGAGCCAACGGGATGCTGACCTTGTCCCCGACGCCTCCCGTGGAGTGCTTGTCCACCTTGACCCCGGGCACATCCGACAGATCGAGCACGATGCCCGAGTGGAGCATGGCGTGGGTCAGGGAGATCATTTCGGCCTCGGTCATCCCCCGCAGGAAAGCCGCCATGAGGAAGGCCGACATCTGGTAGTCCGGCACGTCCCCCGCGGTGTAGGCCTCCACGAAGGCATGGATCTGCGCGTCATCGAGCGCATCGCCGGAGCGCTTGGTCAGGATGAGATCAACGATGTTCATGCGGAGCGTTCAGGCCAAACGGCATCGGATGGAACGGGACGATACAAAAAAAGCGGGACGCCAGCCGGCGTCCCGCTTTGTCCGCACGAGGTGCGGCAAATGGTCCAGGACCGATTACTCGGTCTCTGCCTCGGCAGAAGGCTTGCCGTAACGACGGTTGAACTTCTCCACGCGACCGGCGGTGTCAACGAACTGACGCTTGCCGGTGTAGAACGGGTGGTTCGTCGAATCCACTTCGGACGAGTACGAGTCGCCGGGCATTGTGGAACGCGTTACGAATTCCGTTCCGTCAGCGAGCTTGACGGTCAAGTCGTGGTATTCGGGATGCAGATCTTTTTTCATGCGAGTCTCCTGGCGGGTCGCCGGTAAGGCCGGATTCCGCCGGATTGGGCTGTTGGTCGTGCCGGAAACGGGGATTCCGGTGAGCCGAGAAATATACGGATTCCCCGAAGGGCGTTCAAGAAGTTTCGTTCAATCCCGTCAGGAGGCCACAGGTGCGCCAACCGTCGGAAAACGGTTCGCCCGTACCCTCAGACACCGGACTCAACCCACCACCCAGGTATCTCCTTCGGCGAGCAGGTCGGCCAAGGACCCTTTGCCGCTGCGCTCGATGACGGCCTGCACCTGCCGACCCACCTGCTCGTCGTAGGTCGGTCGTGCCTGGCGATAGAACACGCCGAACGGCTGCGGCAGCTCGTCATGCCAGTAGACGCGCGCCAGGATCGTGGCCAGTTCGAGGGAGGTCTCGTCGTAGACCAGGCAGTCGTCCACGCCCCAGTTGCCGCCTTCGAGATCGATGGCTTCCAGGTGGAAGCCGTTGAGCCGCAATCCTTTCTTGCCGTCGGCGTAGACCAGTGGCTGGCCGTGCTCGAAGAAGATGGCCTTGTCGGACTTGGTGGCTTTCTCGGTGAAGGAGAAGAAGGCGCCGTCGTTGAAGATGTTGCAGTTCTGGTAGACCTCCACGAATCCCGTGCCATTGAAATCGTGCGCCTGACGCAGGATTTCCTTCATGTGCTTGGGATCGCGGTCCATCGTGCGGGCGGCAAACGAAGCGTCGGCGCCGAGCACGAGGGCAATCGGGTTGAATGGGTGGTCGATCGACCCGAACGGCGTGGATTTGGTGATCTTGCCCACCTCGGAGGTCGGCGAGTACTGTCCCTTGGTGAGCCCGTAGATCTGGTTGTTGAACATGATGATCTGCAGGTCCACGTTGCGGCGCATGATGTGGATGATGTGGTTGCCGCCGATGGACAGGCTGTCCCCATCCCCGGTGATCATCCAGACATCCAGATCCGGGCGTGACGTCTTGATGCCGGTGGCAATCGTCGGCGCGCGGCCATGGATGGAGTGCATGCCGTAGGTATTCATGTAATAGGGGAAGCGGCTGGAGCAGCCGATGCCCGAGATGAACACCACATTCTCTCGCGGAACACCCAATTCGGGCATGAGGCGCTGCACGGTGGCCAGGATGGCGTAGTCGCCACAGCCGGGACACCAGCGCACGTCCTGGTCGGAGGCAAAGTCGGCGCGGCTCGGCGCTCCGTCTCCGCCCGGGCCGGCGGGCGGCATCCCCGGCGGCATGGCCGGTCCACCGGGCTTCTTCATGCCCGGAGGGAGGGTCGGGGCCTTGCCTGCGCCCGGAGGCAGGGTTGGCTTCTTGCCGGCCCCTGGCGGCAGTGTTGGTTTGGCCGCTCCTGGCGGCAGGGTGGGCTTGCGGCCCTGGGGTTTGTTGGCGTCGTTCTCGGACATGATGTTCTCCAGCCGGGCCTAGCCCAGCATGTCTTCAATCTTGCGTGCAATCTCCGAGGGGCCGAAGGGGCGTCCCTGGATCTTGTTCATGGCCTCGAAAGGCAGCAGGAATTCATCGCGCAGGATGCGCACAAGCTGGCCATTGTTGAGCTCCGGCACCAGGAATTTCGAGAATCCGGACAGCACCTTGCCGAGGTCGGCCGGCAACGGGCAGACCCAGCGCAGGTGGACCGAAGCCACCTTGAGGCCGGCATTGCGGGCGCGGGTCACACCGGCCTCGATGGCGCCACGGGTCGACCCCCAGCCCACGATCAGCAGCTCGGCATCTTCATCCCCGAAAATCTCCAGCGGAGCCATGTCCTGCTGCACGCGCTTCACTTTTTCGGCGCGCAGGCGGATCATCAGCTCGTGGTTGTGGGCGTCGTAGGACACGTTGCCCGTGCCGTCCTTCTTCTCGAGGCCGCCGATGCGGTGCTCCAGGCCCGGTGTCCCCGGCTTGGCCCACGGTCGGGCCAACGTCTGCGGATCACGGACATATCCGTGGAACACCTTTTCCCCGTCCACTTCGACGTTCGGCTCAGTGGCATACTGCACTTCGAAATCCGCCAGGGAATCCGGATCGGGAATGAGCCACGGCTCGCTGCCGTTGGCCAGATAGCCGTCGGACAGGAGCACAACCGGCGTCATGTACTTGACCGCGATGCGGCAGGCCTCATAGGCCACCTCGAAACAGTCGCCCGGTGTGGACGCGGCGATGATCGGCATCGGGGCGTCCCCGTTGCGGCCGTAGTAGGCCTGCATCAGGTCGGACTGCTCGGTTTTTGTCGGCAGACCCGTGGACGGTCCACCGCGCTGCACGTTCACGATGACCAGCGGCAGTTCCGTGATGTGGGCCAGGCCCATGGCCTCACCCTTGAGCGCCACCCCCGGACCGGAGGTCCCGGTAATGCCGAGGCACCCCCCGAAGCTGGCACCGATGGCCATCCCGATGGCCGCAATCTCGTCCTCGGCCTGGATGGTCATGATCCCGTGGTTCTTGTACCGACTCAGGGCATGCAGGATGTCCGATGCCGGCGTGATCGGGTACGAGCCGTACGTGATCGGGATGCCACTCTTGTCGGCCGCCGCCACGAATCCCATGGCCATGGCCTGTACCCCCTGAACGGCGCGGTACCGGCCCGGAGGCAGCGTGGCGGGGGTGACCTCGTAGCGGGTCACGAACATCTCGGTGGTCTCGCCGAAATGGTAGCCTTTCTTCAAGAGCTCCAGGTTGGCGTCCCGGATTTCGGGCTTCTTGGCAAACTTGCTCCGGATCCACTGCTCGGCCGGCTCCACCGGACGCGAGTAGAGCCATAGCGAGAGACCGAGCGCAAACATGTTCTTCGAGCGGTCGATCTGCTTCTGGTTGAGGTCCGAGTCCTTGAGCGTCTCGCGGGTCAGGCGCGTAAGTTCGACCTGGATGACACGGTACTTGTCGAGCGAACCATCTTCCAACGGGTTGGAATCCAGGTTCGCCAGATTCAGGTCCTTGGCCTCGAACGAGTTGGAGTTTACCAGGATGGTACCGCCAGGACGCACCCGATCGAGGTTCACCACCAACGCGGCCGGGTTCATGGCGATGAGCAGGTCAACATCGTCGCCCGGAGTGCGGATATCCACAGAGCCGAAATGGAGCTGGAAGCCCGACACCCCGTAGCGCGTGCCGACGGGGGCGCGGATCTCTGCCGGAAAGTCGGGCAACGTGGCCAGGTCGTTCATCGCATAGGCCGTGGCCAGCGTGAACTGGGTACCGGTGAGCTGCATGCCGTCACCGGAGTCGCCTGCAAAAAGCACGGTGGCTTCGGGCAGGGTCTCAACAGTTTTTGATCCCATGGAACGTGATGGGTCGGAAGGATGGACGGGACGTCGTCCCACGGCCCTGCAGGCTGGGTATCCTGCTCAGCGGCCGTTCGAACGGGAAAGAAAACGACTCACGATCGTAAACCACGCCTAATGTAGAGCAAAATGGTTATTCTTGCGCCAGCGGGACCCCGCCGTTTCCTCCCGCCAGCTTCATCCCAGCATCATCCATGATTCCCTATCACGCCATCACGCGCGACATCGAGGTTACTGTCCGGCCGGTCTATCTCGACGGACAGTCCGATGTGATGGAACGCAAATTCGTGTTCGGCTACTTCATCCGGATCGAGAACCACGGGGTCGAGCCCATTCAGCTCCTGCGGCGGCACTGGTACATCACCGACCAGACCGGACGCATCCAGGAGGTCGAAGGAGAGGGCGTCATCGGCCGCCAGCCCATCATCGAGCCGGGTGCCTCCCACCAGTACAACAGCTACTGCGTGCTGGAGACTTTCACGGGCCACATGCGCGGCCACTACACCATGGAACGGCTCCACGGCGAACGCTTCAAGGTGGACATTCCCCAGTTCGACCTGAAGGCCGCGGTCAACTGATTCTGGCCACTGGCGGGTTTCCGGTTTCGGGCGAACCGACTTCCGGTCCGCTCAGATCATCTTGACGTCGATGGCCAGATCCGCCGTGGTCAGGACGATGACCTGGCTGCCCCCTTCGCGCTCGAAGTCCACAAGGGCCTCCGGCAGTTCTTCCCGCGGCGTTTCCATGTGGAACAGGGTATCCGCCACCACATGCCAGTCCTCGGCCGTCAGGAACACCTCGGCCTTGCCACCATCGGCCACCATTGGCGCATAGCCGAGCACCTTGTTGATGTGGTTGACGCCCTGCTGACGATGGAGATTGGGGGGGATGTTCGTGCGCTCTTGCATTACCTTTGGAAGCGGAAGGTGGGACCGTTCGGAGTCCCGGTCTATCCCTTCCGCCGACAAAACGTTCCGCCCTTCTCCGACGCTCCATGAAGCCCTATCTCGACCTGCTCCGTCACGTCCGCGACAACGGCATCGAAAAGTCCGACCGCACGGGCACGGGTACCCGGTCGGTGTTCGGCCACCAGATGCGGTTCGACCTGCAGGCCGGATTTCCATTGGTGACGACGAAAAAGGTCTACTTCAAGGGGCTGGCCATCGAGATGCTCTGGTTCCTCAAGGGGGGCACCAACATCCAGTACCTCGTGGACAACAACGTCCACATCTGGGATGCCTGGGCAGACGAGGAGGGCAAGCTCGGACCGGTCTACGGTAAGCAGTGGGTGTCCTGGACGGATCGCCACGGACACGATGTCAACCAGATCGAGAAACTCATCGAAGGGATACGGGCGAACCCCGACTCCCGGCGCCACATCGTGAACGCCTGGAACGTTGGCGACCTGCCGGAGATGGCCCTGCCCCCCTGCCACATGTTCTATCAGTTCTGGGTGGGCAACGGACGACTCTCGTGTCAGCTCTATGTCCGCTCGAACGACCTCTTCCTCGGTGCGCCGTTCAACATTGCCGAGTATGCCCTCCTGACGCACATGGTCGCGCAGCAGTGCGACCTCGAAGTCGGCGAGCTGGTCTACACGATCGGGGATGCGCACATCTACCTGAACCACCTAGACCAGATCGAGGAGCAGCTGGGGCGCGAGCCGTACCCGTTGTGCCAGTTGGAGTTGAAGCGCCGTCCGCCGTCGATCTTCGACTACGAATACGAGGATTTCGAGCTGGTCAACTACCGGTTCCATCCGGGCATCAAGGCGCCGGTGGCGGTATGAGCGGTCAGGATGGACTCTCCGCCGGGCGAGGAAGTGGTCCCGAGTTGGTCATCATCGCGGCGGTCGGGGCGGAAAACCGCGTCATCGGCAAGGGGCAGGACCTGCCATGGCACCTTCCCGAGGACCTGAAACACTTCAAGTCGCTGACATCGGGATGGCCGTGCTTGATGGGCAAGCGGACGTTCGACTCCGTGCTGCATCAATTGGGCAAACCGCTACCGGGGCGACGGAATCTGGTGCTTACCCGGACCGGATCGTGGCCCGAATGGCCTGAGGTAGAGGTGTTCGCTTCCGTCGATAAGGCGCTGGAAGCGGTCGCTGACGTCGAACGGGTGTTCATCACGGGTGGCGCCACGCTGTACAAGGCATTCCTCGGCCGGGCTGACCGCCTGGAGCTGACCGAAGTCTACGGGGACCATGAGGGCGACGTCTTCTTCCCCGAGTACAAACAACTCATCGGGTCCCAATACGAAGAAACCCGCCGCGACAAGCGCGGCGGGTATGACTTCGTGACGTATGAGCGGAAAGGCTGACGTTCCAGCCGTTCAGATCGTGTTGATCCGGTCAAGGGTTCCAAGCGTGTCAAGAACGGCACAGGCCGCTTCAATGCCCTTATTGTGTTCATCCTGAGTCGAACGAGCCACGGCCTGCTCCTGTGTGTAGCACGTCAACACGCCGAAAGCACACGGAATACCCGTATCGAGGGAAACCCGCAAAAGCCCGGCGGCCACTTCGGATGAGATGTATTCGAAGTGGGCGGTTTCGCCTTTGATGACGGCGCCGAGACAGACAATGGCATCAAACGTCCCTTTTTGCGCCAGCCGCTGTGCTACCAGGGGAATCTCGAAGGCGCCAGGGACCCAGAAGACGGGCATGTCCGCCTCATCGATCCCCGCATCGAGCAGCGTGGCCCGTGAGCCATCAAGCAGGCCTCCGACAACGCTCTGGTTGAAGCGGGAGGAGACGATGGCAATGCGGCGGCCACGGGCATCGAGCGTCATGGCGGCTGCGTCCGGTTGGCTTTTCATATTGGATTGGCGTGTCATACGGGTTCCGCTTGGTGATCCATACGGGTCACTTTGGTTTTCAGGTAATGCTCATTCTCCGTTCGCCAGGAAAGCTCCATGGGGATGCGTCTGACAGTTGAAATACCCGCTTCGACCAGTCCATCTACCTTGGCCGGGTTGTTCGTCAGCAGGTCAACCTGATCAATTCCCAAATCTTTCAGCATGGCCGCTCCGGCCCGATAGGAACGGGCGTCGTCGGGGAATCCGAGCGTTCGGTTGGCGTCGACCGTGTCATACCCCTGGTCCTGCAGCGCATAGGCCCGGATCTTGTTGACCAGCCCGATGCCTCGTCCCTCCTGACGAAGGTAGATGATGACGCCTCTGCCACAGCGGGCTATGGCCGCCATGGCCTCGTCCAATTGGTCGGCACAGTCACAGCGACGGGATCCGAAAACCTCTCCCGTCAAACACTCCGAGTGCATGCGAACCAGGACGGGGCCGTCAGATGCAAGATTGCCCATGACGAGCGCCACGTGCTCCCGACCACGATCATCGTGATAGGCCGCAATACGGAAGTTGCCGTAATCCGTGGGAAGTTCAGAATCAGCTGCTCGATGCACCTCTTCGACCTGTTGCGGATCCGGGTCTGCTTGGGGTGGGGGCGGCCTCTGATATCCCGTACGAAGATGGGCCGCAATATCCTCGATGGATATCAGCGCCAAGTCGTGCTTGAGAGCAAAGGCCGCCAGATCTTCCCGGCGAGCCATTCCGCCGTCAGGGTTCATGATTTCGCAGATGGCCGCCACCGGCTGCATCCCGGCCAGCTTCATCAGTTCGACCGATGCCTCGGTATGACCCTGCCGTGCACGCAGTCCACCCGCCTGTGCCCGAAGGGGAAACACGTGTCCCGGCACGTTGATATCGGTGGGACGGGATGTCGGGTCTGCCAGAACAGACAGCGTACGAGAGCGGTCAGCCGCCGAGATGCCTGTGCTGATTCCGGAGGCCGCTTCCACGGACACCGTAAACGGACTTTCGTGGGCGGCCCGTCCTGCCGAACCGGATACCATACGGGGTATATCGAGTCGATCCAGCACGTCGGGAGCAGCCGCAGCGCAGATCAATCCGCGGCCCTCCCGGGCCATGAAATTCACCCACTCGGGAGTGGCTGATTCGGCCGCCATGACCAGGTCACCCTCGTTCTCCCGTTCGGGATGGTCCATCACGATGATGGGCTTACCTTGGCGGATGGCCTCGAGGGCCGCTTCCATCTTGAGGCTCATGCTGTTTTCTCCGAACGCATCAGACGCTCGATGTACTTGCCGAAAATGTCCACTTCGATGTTGGGCCGATATCCGAGAGGCTGTCGGGCCAGCGTGACATGCTTCTGGGTGTAGGCAATCAGCATCAGCGTGAAGGCGTCCTCCAGCACGTCGATGACGGTCAACGAAATACCGTCGACAGCCACATAACCCTTTGGTACCAGGTAACGCAGGTATTCAGGGTCCAATTCGATGGTCAAGACCAGGCTCCCCCCGTCCTCCTCCCGTCTGCGGATCCGGCCCGTCGTATCCACATGACCCTGCACGACATGCCCGCCGAAGCGACCTTCGGCCGGCATGCTTCGTTCAAGATTCACACCGTCCCCGGGTCTGAGGACACCGAGACTCGTTCTCCGCAGCGTTTCGGGAGCAAGCCCGACGGTGAAGGCTTCTGCGTCGAAATCCGTGACGGTGAGACACGTTCCATTCACGGCAATGCTGTCTCCCTCGTGCACGTCCTTGAGCACCGTTTCGGCCACTACGCTCAGCTGGACCCCATCGGGCGTTTCCTTGAGCTGACGGACCGTCCCTGTTTCTTCGATGATTCCTGTAAACATGGTCATGCTGAGTTTTATGCGGTTCTGCGGGTCAATCCGCGAATCAGAATGTCGTCCCTGCACCGCTCGATTGTCACGTCTTCAAGCCACAGTCGTTCGGCGAGTCGCGCCCGTCCCAGACCTGCAATGGCCCCTTTTGCCTCAGAACCGCCGATCAGGGAGGGCGAGATATAGTGGAGCACTTCGTCGATCAGGTCCTGCTCCAGGAAGGAGCCGATAAGGGTCGGGCCGCCTTCCAGTAATACGGATTGCACGCTGCGGCCAGCCAGCGCTTCCAACAATGCCACTGGGTCGACGCGTCCAGACGCACCCGCTTTGAGCACCTCTACATGGACTCCGCGCTCTTCGTAAAGAGCGCGCTTGTCGTCGGGAATGACGTTCGTCGTGGCCAGAATCGGAGCCTCTTCACCAGGGCCAAACACTGCGGCTGAAATCGGGGAGCGACCCGCGCTGTCCATCACGACTCTGATGGGTTGGGTCCATGGTCCGTCTGGAAGGCGAACATTCAGGCGAGGGTCGTCTGCCAGCACGGTGCCAGCCCCCACCAGAATGGCGTCGTGCTCATGCCGCATCCGATGGCCGTGTTCTCGCGCTTCGGAAGACGTAATCCATTGACTCTCACCGGTCGACGTTGTCATTTTCCCGTCAAGGGACGTGGCCATCTTGGCCGTTACCCAGGGCCTACCCCTCCGGCACACGTGCAGGAATTCGCGGATCAGGTGGTCGGCCTCTTTCTCCAGAGTGCCCCCTGCCACTTCAATTCCAGCTGCGCGAAGCCTGTTCGCCCCACTGCCTTCCACATTCGGATTGGGGTCCCCGCTTGCAAACACGACGCGTGTCACCCCGGCCTGGATGATGGCTTCGGTGCAAGGTGGCGTTCTGCCATGGTGGTTGCACGGCTCCAGAGTGCAATAGAGGGTGGCGCCACCGGCACGCTCTCCAGCTTCTCGAAGCGCCTCCACTTCAGCATGCGGCTGTCCGGCTCCCTTGTGCGCGCCTTCCCCCACGACATCGCCATCGCGGACAACGACAGCCCCGACGCAGGGATTGGGACTCGTGAATCCTCGAAAGCGGCGCGCCAATTCGAGCGCCCGCTGCATGTGCACCTCGTGTACCATAAGGACAGCAAGGGGCACGGTGGACACGCAATCGTGTCCATACCTCATGCACCGCCGTGCACGACTCAAGAGTCGCGCAGTACAGCGCATCGGTATCATCTTCTCCCATCCGGACTATACCGTCGGCTCTGGCCTCTCACCAGATCAACTCCGTTGGCGAATGCCGCAGGAGGTCACGGGCTGGCTCCCAATGGGTGCTTACCGTCGGTCAGGAATTGGCCGCAAGCGGCCTCACCGTGCCCCGAAGATGAATGTCTGACTTGTTTTCCCCTACGTACTGGTAGATGGCCTCCAGGTTACCGGTCCACGTCGAAGAATCTGCCAAAACGGTCTTGAGCGCAACTACAGACAGACGCGCGCCAGAACAGCTCTGCCCGACTACAGCCCCACCCGCGCCAGGATGGCGTCCACGCGCTTGAGGTGGTAGGCGTCGTCGAAGCAGGCTTCGATCTCCTCGGCGCTCAGGTGCTCGCGGATGGCGGCGTCATCGAGGCAGATGTCCTTGAACTGACGCTCGGTTTCCCAGGCGGCCATGGCGCAGGGCTGCACGCGATCGTAGGCATCCTCGCGCATGAGGCCCTTCTCGATCAGGGCGTTGAGCACGCGCTGGCTGTTGTAGAGGCCGTAGGTGCGCTGCATGTTGCGCAGCATGTTCTGCTCGAACACCACGAGGTTGTCCATCAAGGTGGTGAACCGGCTCAGGGCGTAGTGCAGCACGGTCGTGGCGTCGGGCAGGATGACGCGCTCGGCCGAGGAGTGCGAGATGTCCCTCTCGTGCCAGAGGGGCATGTTCTCGTAGGCCGTGACCATGTACCCGCGCAGCAGGCGGGCGCAACCCGTGATATTCTCGCTGCCGATCGGATTGCGCTTGTGCGGCATGGACGAAGAGCCCTTCTGGCCTTTTCGGAAGGCCTCCTCGACTTCACGCACTTCAGACTTCTGCAGGCCGCGGACTTCGACGGCCATCTTCTCGAGCGTACCGCCGATGACGGCCAGCGTGGCCATATAGTACGCGTGGCGGTCCCGCTGCAGCACCTGGGTGGAGACCGGCGCCGGCTCCAGGCCCAGGAAGTCGCAGGTGTACTGCTCCACTTCCATGGGCAGATGGGCAAAGGTGCCCACGGACCCGGACACCTTGCCGACGCGCATGCCTTCAGCCGCAGCAACGAAGCGCTCGCGGTTGCGACGCATCTCATCATAGTAGAGGGCCAGCTTGACGCCGAAGGTCGTCGGCTCGGCGTGGATGCCGTGGGTTCGCCCCATCATCAGGGTGTGCCGGTGCTCGTCGGCGCGACGACCCAGGACGGCAATCATCCGGTCGATCTCGGCCAGGATCATCACATTCGCTTTCTTCAGGCGAACCGACCAGGCGGTGTCGACCACGTCGGAGCTCGTGAGCCCGTAGTGGACCCATTTGCGCTCCTCGCCCAGCGATTCGCTGACGGCCCGCGTGAAGGCCACCACGTCGTGGCGCGTCACTTCCTCGATCTCGTGGATGCGCGCCACATCGAAGGTTGCTTTGGCGCGGATCTTCTCAACGTCCTCGGCAGGGATCACCCCCAATTTGGACCAAGCGGCGGCTGCCGCGATTTCCACTTCCAGCCAGGCGTCGAACTGGGCTTTCTCGCTCCAGAGTTCGGCCATTTCGGGGCGGGTATACCGGTCAATCATCGGGGTGTGCTGGGCTTGCTGGTCGGGAAACCGCCAAGATACCCTTTGCGCGCCTGCCGGAGGGTGAAGCGCGGTGGAAATGTGGTCCAGTTCCGGCTGAACTACTGCTGCTGCAGGCGCTTGTCGAGGAACGTGGGGAGGCCTTCGATCAGCTGGTATCGGGACCGGTTGTCGATGGAGCTGGCCCCCGGCGGATGCGCGATCAGGATGTCGCCCGTAGTGGGGTCCGCTGCCATACGGACATTGACACCGCGCACCTGGGCCATCTGGCGGGGTTGACCCGTCTGTGTGAAGCGGGTGGTGGTACTTACCGGAAGAAGCCTGATTTCCCCCCGATTGCGGAAATACAGTCCAGAACCGTCGGCTGCCCACTCGGGGTCGTCGGCATAGAGCTCTGTGACGCGCTCAAAATACAGGTTGGGGTCCGGAAAGGAGCGGACATACATGCGCTGCCCTCCGGATGTGAATGCCGTATTCTGATTGTCGGCCGTGAAGACAATGAATCGCCCGTTCGGGCTGATCTTCGCGTCCCCCTGCTTGGTGGACGTCGAGTCCAACGTCACCACGTCTCCCGTTTCCAGGTTCAATGCCCGGAGATCATGCAACGTGGCATAGGCCAGCCACTTGCCATCCCGTGACGCGTTCGGGTAATCCCCCTCTGCGATGACCATCTCCTCAACACCGGTTCCGTCCGCGTTCTTGGACCAAATGGAGGCTTGATTGATTGGCCCGGTGGCATAATAGATCTTCCCGTTGGAGGACCAGGTCGGCGCCCGACTGACATCGTTGAGATACGTGAGCCGCTGCATGACACCGGTCGATCGATCCACGATTCCGATGTGGGTACTGCCCCCCAGCGCGGCGCCTTCACCCACCTCTACAGCAACGCTGGCACCGTCAGGCGAAACACTGATCCGATCGTACGTGCCCTTGGGGATTCCCGAATTGGTCAGTACGTACGATGAAGGGTCCATCACAGAAATGATGTCCTCCTCATTGAACAGGGATTCCTCGTTGAACAGTAAGGAACCATCACTACCCACGGTCCAGAAACGGAAGAACATCTGCTGGCCCGTGATATTGACCGGTTGGTCCACCAACGCGGGCTGATCAGGATCGAATTTCTGGACCACGACCTGACCTGCGCGATCTCCCAGATGGTAGACGATCGCGTTGGCACTGATGGATTTTGCACAACATGCCCCTCGGTTCAGCACTGTCAGCTCATGGCTGGAAAGGTCATAGGCCGCCAGGTCGAATCCGCTGCCCCGACGACCCGCCGCCACCAGGATGAGATCCGTACCCGGCACGTGTTCCAGGTGGTCAACAAAAAGCAGTGTAGAGTCCTGCTGGGACAAATCGTGAACCACCTGCTCCT
>JAQCDI010000084.1 GCA_027620595.1 Bacteroidota bacterium
GATGCGCCCGGCGGCGCCCGCAGACTGCCTCTCCTTCCGCCGGAGATCATTACCGTTCCGGGCGACACGCTGCGCGCTTGGCTGGCCGAATTGGAGCACCGCCAACTGATGAACCTCCTCCCGGATCCGGTGGAAACCTTCGCCGTCAAGTCCTGGGAGAAGATCAGTCATTTGCGCCGAGGGGCCTACCAGGAGGCATTTGATTCCACCTCATGGGCCTTCACGGGCAGCAACTCACGCAGCCCCGTGGATACGATGCGGACGGCCGACCTGCGCAGCCGATTGCAGACAGTCTTCGGTCCGCCGACGGTGACGCTGGCCGAATCGCCCGATCCAGAGATCCTGCGACGTGAACAGGTCATCGAGTTCGAATACTGGTTCCTGCTGAATAATGGGGTCCGTGTAGTGGTGCTGGACGTGAACGGGCCGTGGGATCGAGGGCTGGTCGTTGCGGCAGATCAACGCTATCGGTCAGAATTGCCGGCCATCAAGGCACAACTCCTGGAGCAACTCCTCCCGTCCGCCTCCCGTAGTCCCTTTACCGACTATTACTACAATGTGGATCAGCGAACGTGGTATTTGACAGGATTTGACGGAGCATCTTTTTTCGACCGGCGTATCCTGCGCCCCGACATGTCGCTCGGCCGACCCGCCCCTGTGACGCCACCGGCAACTGAATCCTCCAACGACTCCAACGAACCGAAGTAGACCCGTGGCAAAAAGCCGAGCAGAAACGATAAGGGAAGAGCGTCAACAGCGCAAGTCAGCGCGTTCACGCAGCCAGGAAGGTTCCAAGGACGTTGCCCCCAAGAAAGGCAAGATCCGGGAATGGGTGGACGCCATGGTCTTTGCAGTGGTGGTCATGGTCATCCTCCGGACACTGTTTTTCGACCTGTTCCGGATTCCCACTCCTTCCATGGAGAAGAATCTGCTGGTGGGCGACTATCTCTTCGTGTCCAAACTCCATTACGGCACGCGGACACCCATGACGCTTGGCGTGCCGTTCACACAAATATACCTTCCGGGTCTGACCTTCCCGTGGACCCGGTTCCCGGGATTCTCAGAAGTGAAGCGGGGGGATGCGGTGGTATTCAACTGGCCGGACGATGAGGTGGATGTGATCGAGCGTCGCATGCACTACATCAAACGGATCATGGGGTTGCCCGGCGAGACCATTGCAGTGGAAGACAAGCGGGTCATGGTGGATGGGGAGACCATTGCCCTCCAGTCCGGTATGCAGCAGTACTGGAAGATCTACAAGTCTGATCCACGTGTCCAACTCAACCGGTCGGCCCTGGAGGAACTGGGCATCGAGGACGTGCTGCAAACAGCCGATCAGGGGGTTGTGCAGCTTATAGCTACCGAAGAGGCCGCGGGTACCATCGCTTCATGGCCATGGGTGGAGCGGGTCGAACCTGCAGTCGTGGCAGCCAACTCGGTCTACGACGCAGCCATGTACCCCCCGGGTCGCGGATGGACTCCAGACAACTACGGTCCGGTCCGCATTCCCGGTGAAGGCATGACCTTCGCATTGACCGATGAGAACTGGTCCCTTTATGAACGCGTCATTTCCCGCTTCGAAGGGCACACGACGGGGCGTTCAACCGATGGGGGATTCCTGGTTGATGGCAGCCCGGTCACAGAATACACGTTTACCCAGGACTACTTCTTTGCCATGGGAGACAACCGGGACAACTCCGAGGACAGCCGGTTCTGGGGCTTCGTTCCGATGGATCACATCGTGGGCAAAGCCCTGCTGGTCTATTTCTCCTGGGATCAGGATATGATGCTGCCGCGCTTCGGCCGGCTGTTCCACGTCATCGACTGACGTTTGAACGTCACGGCGAGGTCCGTCGGATCCGGTCAAAGAACTGCTGTTGATCAGTTCCTGGTGCCACGTCGTAGGGATGTGCCGGCAGCTGCACCGTGTTGAGGACCGGCATGCGGGCTTCCTTATGGAACGTCTGCGGCGTATCCACCGGATCCTCGCCGATCACCAGCACCGTTGTGCCAGGTTTCGCAATCGTACCGAACCCGGACCGATACCCCGAGCTGCCTTTCGTCCACTCGTCTGCCCATTGGTAGATCCATTTGGCGTCGTCGTCCACGAGGCGCACGCATCCATGGCTCATGGGGCCGCCGCTGGGCATGGGATACTGGTGGATGTGGATACCACGGGACTCCACGAAATTGAACACCCAGTACATCTCCCACGGCTCGCCCGGCGGACTGTGTGAGGATACGCGGTACTCGGTCTTCCAGTTGAAGTTGAATCGACCATTGGGCGTCCGGTGATTCGGATCGCCCGTATTGACGATGCCCCAGCGTGCAAGGCGGCCGCTTTCGTAGGCCGCCCATGCCTGGATCGATTTGTCGATGATGAACAGCTTGTCAAAGGACAGGCCGCCAGCATAGAAACGGGGGAATGGAGAATAGGCGCAGAAATCCAGATCCCATTTATCGGGCACGATGAGTGTGTCCCCGATACTGACCTGGTGCATGAGGCGACGATTGATGAGCCCCACCAGCAGGGCTCGATTCTGGCCCACGTTGACATCGCCGTCCCCGATCACTTTGTAGAAAGTGTTCCGGGCCAGCACGTTGTTGCCGCGGGAGTTGTAGAGCACCTTGTAGGAATAATGCACGGCAGGCAAACGCTCCAACTCGGGCGTGCACTCGTGCATCAAATCAGCCAACTCCCCCTGGTTGAGATAGAATTGGGCGCAGCTGTCTTTTGGCCACAGCACAACCAACAACATGGAGAAGAGCAAGGATCTCAGGACCGGCATGGACATGCGATGAGAGGTTCGGTTCGGGGGTGTCAGCTCTGTGTCAAACACGCGGCTCCCATCGTTCCGGGCGCCGGGTGCGAAAGGTCTACCAATAATCGTGCCCGGTGCGAAGTTCCGCCCGGGAGGGTCCCATGGCTACGATTTTGTTGTGCAACCGTCCTTTCTGAGTCTCGCTATCATCTCGACACTGCCCATTACAATGAGCGTGTCGCCGGCCTGGATGGGCTGCTGAGGGCCCGGATTGAACGACATGCTCATGGTTCTTCCGTCCATTACGGCCACTACGATGGCATCGAACTGTTGACGGAAATTGGATTGCTGCAGTGTCTTTCCGGCCAACTCGGCGCCTTCCTCGACCTGCACCTCGTCCATGGTGTAGGCCAGGGCATCGGCTTGGAGGACACGCTCCATGAACCGTTCGACGGAAGGTCGCAGAAGTACCTGAGCCATGCGGTCAGCCCCGATCTCGTAAGGCGCTACGACCTTGTCCGCACCGGCCCGAATGAGTTTGCGCCGGTTGGCGTTCGTATCCGTACGCACCATGATGAACAGATCGGGGTTTACTTCACGGGCCACCAAGGTGGCAAATACATTGGCCCGATCCTCGGGCAGCGTCAGGATGAGGCCCTTGGCCCGCTCGATGCCGGCGGCCACCTGGATCTCTTCATTCTCTGCGTTGCCGATCAGGTGCAGGTAGCCGTTGCGCTCCATATCGGCCTGCTTGCCCTCCTGCGCCTCAATGATCACAAAGGGTACTCCATGCCGTTTGAGATCCTTCGCAATGCGCTGTCCGATGCGGCCGTATCCGGCCAGGATGTAGTGGTCTTTGATGGCGTCAATGGATCGCAGCATGGTACGGGCCCGGAAAGCACGGGTGTTGAGCAGAACCTGGGCCGTTCGGGTGGCGATGAAGGCCACGCTTCCGATCCCGGCCAGGCCGATCACAATGGTGAAGAACCGTCCGGCATCGGACAGCTCGTGGACTTCCCTGAAGCCGATCGTGGTCAGCGTAATGAACGTCATGTAGAGGCTGTCCGCGGCGGACCAGCCCTCAATGAACATATATCCCATCGTACCTACTGCCAGCACGATGGCCAGGAACAGATTGGCCACGACCAACTCCCGGCTCATGAAGACTTCGCGTCCCGATCGGATGTGCTGCAGGGTAGAGGTAGACATGGCAACGCCCGCGGGCATCAGGCGCCTGTGGGGACGGGCATCAGCGAGGCGTGCCACGAATCGGCCACCCTTCGCTCCAGGCCATCCACGCGCAATGCACCGAGATGACGAAGCGAAAGATCCACGACCCACGTATCCTCATTGACTCGACCCGCAGCCGCTTCCTCACGGAACGCTTTGCGCGAGGATACTTGCAATTGGCCGCTCGAGTCGCGGTAGACAATCTGCAATGCGCTTACCCAGGAGAATCCTCGGGAGGCTGCCACATCCTGGAGGAGATGCAGGGATTTGTCGATCCCGCAGCCGCTGATGTCGCCTTGCTGCACCGATGCGGCCACGACCACCACACGCGCATCCACGACCTGGCACGCTCCTACCACTTTGCGGCCGTGGGAAGACCATTCCCGTTCGAAGGACTGGAACAGACCTTCCAGGAGGCGCACTTCTTCAGTGTCCAGGGGGCGGTCGGATGCGTACACCCAGCAATCGGCCGAGTCGGGGAGGGCATCAAAAGCAGCGTTCATCACAGGCAGGGGTTGGATGGAGCTCGGAAATCCTGTCAATTCAACGGAGACAACGCGTGGGTACGGCTAAAGATCGCTATACTCGCGGCGGATTCCGACACAAATCATCAGGATCATGGATCTCGGACTGCAAGGAAAAACCGCTGTCATAACAGGCGCAAGCCGCGGTATCGGCCTGGCCATTGCCCACAGCCTGGCAAAGGAAGGCTGCAATCTGCTGGTGTGCGCGCGGGGTGAAGCCCAACTGAAGGAAGCCGAAGCCGAACTTGCGGTACACGGCACAAAAGTGGCCGCAGTGGCTTTGGACATCACTGATCCGGCAGCAGCCGAGGTCTTGGCCCGGCGCACGGAGGCGGAGTTCGCAGGGGTGGATATCCTGGTGGCCAATGCCGGAGGCAACCGCCGCGGCAAGTTTGAGCAGACATCTGATGCCGATTGGGAGGAGATCCTGAACCTGAACCTGACGTCCCACCTGCGCGTGAGCAGGGCGCTGATCCCCATGATGAAGCGTTCGGACGCCGGCGCGATGGTTTTCATCTCCTCGATTTTCGGACGAGAAGCCGGGGGCGCAGGTCTTTCCATCTACAACACGACCAAATCGGCGCTCATCAGCGCGGCCAAGATCATGGCCATCGAGTTGGCCGAGTACGGCATCCGGGTCAATTCCGTGGCGCCGGGCTCCATCCGTTTCGAAGGTGGATCCTGGGACAAGCGGTGCAAGGAGGATCCCGAGGGAATGGCCGCCTTCATCAAGGGCAACATTCCTCTCGGCCGGTTCGGCACGGCGGAGGAAGTGGCGGACGTGGTGACCTTCTTGGCCTCACCCAAGGCTTCTTGGGTATCAGGCGCGAGCATCACGGTGGACGGTGTCCAGTCTCGTTCGCTGATCTGAAGCAGTACTTCGGCTGCGTTGGCCGCGCAAGGCAGGCTACTCGAATCGACTAAATCGCACCAGGACGCGACGCGTTCGATCTTCATTGCGACGCCACTGGACCAGGATGGGGCTCTGGTAGGTGCCGTTCACGATGTGGCCCGAACACGTGCCCTCGTCCGAGACGATGAGGTCCACTTTGCGCTTCATGCGCAGGAAACGGTGGGCCGGAAGCTGGAAGAACTTGTCAATGATCCGCTCGACCTTGGTGTCGCTCAGACCGGTGGCTTCGATGAACTCGTTGACAACGTGTACCAGGTCGTACTTCATGTAGTCCTTGGCCTTCTCCTTGATGGCACCCGGATCCCGAAGCATGTTGACGCCTTTCTGTGCCATGAACCGCAGGGGATTGCGTAGAACCTCGGGAAGGTCATGCCGCATGAGCAGTGTTTCGTACTCATTCACCGTCAGGCCGGTATGCTGCTCGTCAGGTGACAACGAAAGGCTGATCCGCCCCTTCTCGAGACCGAGCTCGCGGATCCGCTCCTCGAGTTGCTGAAGAACTCCGACACGTTCGTCCCACAGGTTTACCGATCCGATGGGGTGTTTACCCATGGGGATTTCCAGCAGGTCTTCCTGGACAATCGTTTCGCGATTGAAACCGATGACCGTCGTCTTGCGCGTTCGTTTGATGTCTCCGAACGTCCCGTCCAGATCAATGAAATAGACGGGCGAGCGCCGTTCATTAAGGTACGTCACGCAGTTCTCAAGCCCGGCGCCGATGTAGGTGAGATGGGAATCGGCATTGCGGGGTTCGACTACTTTCTGGGCTTCCGACAATTCATCCCGGAGCTCCATCTGGTCGTGAAGGTAGTCCGCTTCAGGCGGGAACAGCTTCTTGAACGATCCGACATACTTCTCGAGCGCCTGGGGATCGTGCTTCAGTCGCCGCGCAAAGCTCTGTTCGAAAAACCCGGCCGTCGTGTGATGGGAGGCGTAAGCACTCTTGCGGTACGCGTCGTAGAACTCCGCATCCTGCTCCTGCACTCTTTCCGCGACGTTGATCAGCTCAACGCGGGATTGTGGTTGCAGGGTCAGTTGGATATCGGTCGGTTTGGCGGACATGGCGCTCGCAATGGTTGCCCTGTGTGGTTGCAGCCGACCCGCTCGTTACACGTTTTTGTCATATGCCGTGCCGGGGGTCTTTTCGCCGCGGCAGTATACGCGCAATGAACGATTCGGATGTCGACACGAAGTGAATAATGTCTGCTGTGCCACGTTGGTTCGTCATTCGCATGCCAAGGACCGTCCGAGCCATGCTTAAAAAGTGGTCCTGTGTTTGATGTCGGGGCAACCTACCTTAACGGGCACCGCTCCCTTTGGCCACCATTGCCATGCACATCGTCCGTTTTCCGCTCATCGCTCTGCTCCTGCTGCTCCTGATGCCTGGCGCATCTTCCGCGCAACATGCCGATCTGTCATTCCTGGTTACGGCAGCCGAGCGCACGGGGTTTGATGAAACCACCCGGTACGATGAGGTGATGGCCTTCCTTGAGGTTGCGGTTTCGCAGTCTCCGAGCCTGCAGATGACGACGTTCGGGTACTCTCTGGAGGGGAGGGCCCTTCCGCTGGTGATATTCGGCAATGCGGTTTCTACCGATCCGTCTGTCATCCTCTCCGGTGACCGGCTCCGGATTTTCATCCAAGCCAATATCCATGCCGGAGAAGTCTGTGGCAAGGAGGCCCTGTTGATGTTGATACGGGAAATGGCGGAAGGAAAACACGCCGCTTGGGCCGACTCGGCCATCATCCTCATGGCCCCGATCTACAACGCGGACGGCAATGAACGGGTGAACCTTTTCAACCGTCCGCGTCAGAACGGGCCGCACGCAGGGATGGGGCAGCGTCCCAATGCACAGGGACTGGATTTGAACCGGGATCACATGAAGGTGAAAAGCCCCGAAGCAAGATCACTGATCCGTTTGATGAACATGTATGATCCCCATGTCCTGGTGGATCTGCATACGACAAACGGCACTCGGCATGGATATCACATCACCTATTCACCTCCGCTGAATCCGAATACCGATGAAGCAATTGATGGCCTGCTTCGGGAGACCCTGTTGCCAGCCATCCGAGCCGATTTCTCCGACCAGACCGGGTGGGAGGCTTACTACTACGGCAACCTTCCCTTCCGTAGGGGAGAGGCCGGGTGGTATACCTTTGATCATCGTCCCCGCTTCAACAACAACTACATCGGTCTGCGAAACAGGGTGGCCATCCTCAGCGAGGCCTATGCCTATGCCACGTTTGAGGAGCGGGTCCTCGCCACACGGGCATTCACCGTGTCAACCATCAGGGAAGCCATCGGCCATGCCGCAAAAATCAAGCTGGCCATCAGGGACGCCGAGGCCCGTTCTGCGCCAGGGCTTACACAGGGCGTCCGCTTCGAGCCAGCACAGAGCGAAGCGTCAGTGGACATCCTCATGGGCACCACAGAGACAAGGGTGAACCCTTATAGTGGGGCCCCGTATTTCCATCGCACCGACAGCACCTATATCCAGTCCATGCCGGAGTATGGTGCATTTGCCGCCATTGAGGCTGGTGTGCTGCCTGCCGCCTATGTAGTGACCGCGGCAGAGGCTGAGGCTGTGGCCAGCCAATTGGACATCCACGGGATACGCTACGATCGTCTGGTCGAAAACAAACGCGCCCGCTACCGGATCTTTCAAATAAGCGGCATCGAAGTGGCCGCGGAGCCCTTCCAACAGATCCGGGAAGAGGATCTCTCGGGTAGCTGGGAGGAAAATGTGGAAGCCATTGAGGCAGGTGCGTTGTGGATTCCCATGGATCAGCCCGCCTCGCGGCTTGCCTATTACCTGCTCGAACCGCGCTCCGACGATGGCCTGGCCAATTGGGGTTTCTTCAGTGGCCGTGTTGCGGTCGGCGGGAAGTATCCGATCCGCCGTGTGGAACCGGCCATGGATTGATCGTTCGATGATGCAGGCGCTTCCTACTGATATCTCAGAATTGGCGCTCCGATTCCCGGAGTTGACAGAGGGCGACCCTCGTTTTGAACGGTGGCGGGAGCGCGTGGAGGCCTATCAGCGGGACCACTGCACTGTATATGCCCGATATGCAGGGTACCGGTACTTGCCGATTCAGGCCTTCAAGCTGGCTGATGTCACCACGTTTCCTCCGGAAGAAGCCGAGGCTGTCTTCCTGAGCTCCGGCACGGGCCTGACCACCCGAAGCCGGCACTTCGTCCGCGACCTGTCGGTCTATGAGCGCAGTGTTCTGGCCGGCTATGATCGAATGGTTCGTTCCCGCGTGGAGAGCGCGGGCGAAGTGCCGGTTATCCTCGGTCATGTGCCCGCATATGCCAAGGAAAGCTCGCTCGTGGCCATGCTGCGGATCCTGATCGAGAAACGGGGCGCCCCCGGTTCCGGGTTTTTCCTAGAGGACCGAAGACTCCTTGACGATGCCCGGAA
>JAQCDI010000085.1 GCA_027620595.1 Bacteroidota bacterium
CGCTTTGCTATCCGCGAAGGCGGACGCACGGTAGGCGCAGGCGTTGTATCCAAGATCCTCGACTGATCCAACCGGATCCGCTTTGTTTTGAGGTGGGGCTTGCCCCCCTTGAAACGCCGATTTGCACGACGCCGGAGGCCGGAAACGGCCTCCGGCACACGTGCTTCTGGGCCTGCCACCTGCAGGCATCCAGGGTTCATTGACACTGTCGTCCGGAACGGCGCGCTTGGCAGCGTACTTTCGCAGTGAGCGGGCTTTTCCAGCGACAAGACACGGGCGTAGCTCAATTGGCAGAGCAGCGGTCTCCAAAACCGCAGGCTGCAGGTTCGAGTCCTGCCGCCCGTGCACAGGCCCTCCCTTGGGGCCGCACCCCTTCGGGGGTCGACATCAATATCACAAGAACGGAACAGATATGGCAAGCATCGGCAACTACCTGCAGGAAGTAGGCAAGGAGATGCGCAAGGTTACCTGGCCGACGCAGAAGGAGCTGATCAGCAGCACGGTCGTCACCATCGTGGCCTCGATCGTCATCGCGCTCTTCATCTTCGCCACCGATCGTGTGATCAGCACGGTGCTGGAAGTCATTTACGGCTAGACCGCCCGGCGCGTCTCGCCGAACAACCCACCCGCATGCTTATGGCAGCTGTAAAAGGAAAATCGATCCTGAAATGGTACGTTCTGCGCACCTTTTCGGGCCACGAGAAAAAGGTCAAGGAGTATCTCGAAAAAGAGCTCGAGCGTCTCGGCATGGCCGAGAAGCTGCCGGACATCATGATCCCCACGGAGACGGTTTTCGAAATGCGGGCCGGCAAGAAGCGGACGCGGGAAAAGAACTTCTTCCCGGGCTACATCCTGGTCAATGCCCTGCTTGACAAGGAACTCATGCACGTCATTTCCGGTGTGCCTTCGGTGGTGGGATTCCTTACCACAGCCGATGTGCCCACACCGCTCCGTCCTGACGAAGTGAACCGGATCATGGGCAAGATCGACGAAGCCCGTGAAAGCGGCGAGCAGCCCGAGATCCCGTTCAAGGAAGGAGACGCTGTCAAAGTGGTGGATGGTCCGTTCAACAACTTCAATGGCCTGGTCGAGGAGGTATTACCCGACAAGATGAAAGTCCGGGTCATGGTGTCCATTTTCGGTCGCAAGACACCGCTCGAGCTGGATTACCTCCAGGTCGAACACGAAGAGTAGACCTTCGCATGATATTCATCCCGGACAGCCCCAGGGCTGGAACCAGGATACAGGCAGGCTGTTACTAATCGGCTTGCGCATTTCAGGAACAAACCAGGCGGGAGCCGGCCAAAACCGGCGTTTGCACCGCGAAGCACATGGCAAAAAAGATAGACGGCTACATCAAGCTGCAGATCAAGGCCGGGCAGGCCTCCCCTGCTCCCCCGATCGGTCCTGCACTTGGTCAGAAAGGCGTCAACATCATGGAGTTCTGCAAGGCGTTCAACGCCGCCACGCAGGACAAGATGGGACTCATCCTGCCGGTGGTCATCACCGTCTTTGCAGACAAGTCCTTCACCTTCATCGTCAAGAGCCCCCCGGCTCCGGTTCTGCTCAAGAACGCTGCGAAGATCAAGTCGGGGGCCAAGGATCCCCTTCGTGAGAACGTCGGTTCGGTGACCTGGGAGCAGTGCATCGAGATTGCCCAGCAGAAGATGCCGGATCTCAATGCGTTCGATGTGAACCAGGCGGCCAGCATGATTGCCGGCACGGCCCGTTCCATGGGCATCAAGGTCAAAGGAGCTCCCAAGCCTGCCTGAACTAGGCAGAGGGTCGGGCCATCGGCCGATCCGGGAGCGCATCCATCACCTGCGGGAGCCTGACCATGACAGGCAGGCGTCTGTACCGCTAAGAACATTCCCATCATGTCCAAAAAAGGAAAACGCTACCGCGCAGCAATGGAGTTGCTGCAGCAGATCGACGGCCCCGTCGGTGTTGCGGAAGCGGCTGAACTCGTAAAGAAAACGGCGTCCGCCAAGTTCGATGAATCCGTCGACCTGGATGTTCGCCTGGGCGTCGATCCCCGTCATGCCGACCAGATGGTCCGTGGCACGGTGGCGCTCCCCCACGGTACCGGTAAGGATGTCCGTGTGCTCGTGCTGGCCAGCGAAGGCAAACAGCAGGAAGCCCGTGACGCCGGTGCCGATTTTGTCGGCCTGGATGACATGGCCGACAAGATCCAGAAAGAAGGATGGACCGGCTTCGATGTGGTCATTGCCACGCCGGACGTCATGGCCGTCGTAGGTCGCCTGGGTCGTGTACTCGGTCCCCGCGGTCTCATGCCGAACCCGAAGAGTGGTACGGTCACGATGGACCTGGCTGCCGCCGTTGCTGAAGTGAAGGCTGGTAAGATTGACTTCCGTGTCGACAAGGCAGGAATCCTGCATGTTGCCATCGGCAAGGCTTCCTTCTCTGCCGAGCAGCTCCGGGAGAACGCCGAGGCTTTCCTCAAGGAAATCCTTCGCCTTCGTCCTTCGGCAGCCAAAGGCACCTACGTAC
The DNA here is from genome assembly GCA_027620595.1 of Bacteroidota bacterium. Classification (GTDB taxonomy): domain Bacteria; phylum Bacteroidota; class Rhodothermia; order Rhodothermales; family UBA10348; genus JAAZVD01. The sequence goes on from JAQCDI010000085.1 coordinate 2,512, forward strand.
GCTCGATCACGATGTCCACGACCATGGGCCCCGGTATTGCCATGGATCGTAACGAAGTCCTCTCGATGCTCCGTTAGGGTGCCCCTTCTGAACCGCCCGAAAGGGCTTAAAATGTGAATGTGAACTCATGGCAATGACCAGAACACAGAAGGCGGCCGCTGTCGAACAGCTGGTTGAGAAGCTCGAGCAGACGCCGACCATCTACATCACCAATTACTCCGGCCTCACCGTTGAGCAGGCCACCGAACTGCGCTCGCGTTTCCGCGAAGCCGGTGTTGAATACAAAGTCATCAAGAACACGATGCTGCGCCTGGCCATGGAGCGCATCGGGGGATATGATGAAGTATTCGGCGCACTGCACGGCCCCACGGCTGTGGCATTTTCGGCCGAACCGTCTGCTCCGGGCCGGATCATCAAGAAGTATCTCGACGACACGAAGGGCGAACTTCCTGCGCTGAAGGGAGCACATGTCGAAGGTGCGGTATACCATGCCGATGCCCTCGAAGTGCTGGCTTCGCTCAAGTCCAAGGACGAACTCATCGGCGAGATCATCGGACTTCTGCAGTCTCCGATCACCAATGTGGTGGGCGCGCTGCAGGCCCAGGGTGGCAACATCGTTGGAGCCATCAAAACGATCGCGGAAAAGGCCCAGGCCTGATCGCGGTCCCCGCTCCGGCTGGACCCTGGTCCGACCGGAACCGATTTCCATCAACCCTTAATCGGCAGCCGAGCCCCACCCGGGCGCAGACAGCTGCAGGAGAAGAGAAACAACATGGCAGATATCGCACAAATCGCAGAAACGCTGGTTGGTCTTACGATCAAAGAAGCCAACGAACTGGCCAAAGTCCTCGAAGAGCAGTACGGCATCAAGCCGGCCGCTGCTGCCGTGGCAATTGCCGGTCCGGCAGGTGGTGATGGTGGCGCAGCCGCTGCTGAAGAGCAGACGGAATTCGACGTCATCCTCAAATCCGCTGGCGAAAAGAAGATCAACGTGATCAAAGAAGTCCGCGCCATCACCGGTCTTGGTCTGAAAGAAGCCAAGGACATGGTCGACGGCGCACCTTCGACGGTGAAGGAGCAGGTTTCCAAAGACGAAGCCGCCAGCATCAAAGCCCAGCTTGAAGGCGCCGGAGCAGAAGTAGAACTCAAGTAAGGGTTCTATTGTGCAGCTCCTCGAAAGCTGAAGCCGAACGACCTGGCCGGCCCCGGATTCCGGGGCCGGCTTTCGGCGCTTGAAAAGAGGTCACCCCGCGGCCTTACGGCCATCCCCAATCCTCAACGGTAACTGACCGGACCATGCCCAACGTCAAGAGTCAAGCCGTGCGCAACACGTTTGCGCGCATCCAGACCATCCGCGACTACCCTGACTTCCTGGATGTCCAGCTGAAGTCGTTCAGCGACTTCATCCAGGACCATATTCCGCCGGAAGAGCGCGAGAATGTGGGTCTGCAGGCAGTGTTCAACGAGCACTTCCCGATCCAGGACAGTCGTGAGCGGTATACCCTCGAATTCATCCAGTTTGGACTGGATGCTCCGAAGCATTCCGTAGGAGAGTGCATCGCGCAGGGACTGTCATTTTCCGTGCCCCTCAAAGCCAAACTCCGTCTCTCAAGCAAGGAAGACGAGGATGAGGATGAAGCCGAGGAGGCCATCGAGCAGGAAGTATACCTGGGCAACCTACCCTTCATGACCGAGCGGGGTACGTTCGTGATCAACGGCGCCGAACGTGTCGTGGTCTCGCAGCTGCACCGTTCTCCGGGTGTGTTCTTCGGGCAAAGTGTGCACCCGAACGGGACCGATCTGTATTCGGCCCGTGTCATCCCATTCCGCGGTTCGTGGATTGAATTCTCCACCGATGTCGGCAACATGATGTGGGCCTACATCGACCGCAAGAAGAAATTGCCGGTCACCACGCTGCTGCGTGCCCTCGGTTACTCGAGCAACGAAGAGATCGTGAAGCTCTTCGACCTGGCCGATTCGGCCTCGGTCAAGACCAAAGGTGCCTTCAAGAAGATCGTGGGCCGTGTTCTGGCTGCTACCGTGTCCATCGAGCGTATGACGGAAGTCGTCGACGAAGACACCGGCGAAGTCATCGAGCAGCGCATCGAGCGCGAAGTCATCCTGCCGGCCCAGCACGAGCTGACTGAGGATGATTGGGACAAGATCAGCGAAGCGGACATCAAGCAGGTGCACCTGGTCCGCGAAGAATCCGAAGAAGAGGATCTCGACAAGCAGGCCCTCCTCAACACCCTGAAGAAAGATCCGACGCACTCCGAAAAAGAAGCCCTGGAGTACCTCTATCTCCAGTTGCGTGGAACGGAAGCCCCGGATCAAGAAACCGCCCGCGGTGTCCTCGAGCGGTTGTTCTTCAGTGACAAACGCTACGACCTGGGAGAAGTCGGACGCTACCGGATCAACTCCCGTCTGCGCCTCGACGAAGACAAGAAACTGCTGACGCTCTCGCGCAATGACATCATTGCCATCATCAAGGAGCTCATCAGCCTGCAGAACGGCAAGAGCCAAGTGGACGATATCGACCACCTGGGAAATCGCCGTGTGCGTTCCGTCGGAGAGCAGTTGGCATCACAGTTCTCCCTCGGAATGGCCCGCATGGCCCGCACCATCAAGGAGCGGATGAACCTGCGTGATGCCGACAAATTCACTCCCCAGGACCTGGTCAATGCCCGGACCGTGTCGAGCGTAATCAATACGTTCTTCGGCACGAACCAGCTGAGCCAGTTCATGGATCAGACGAACCCGCTGGCCGAACTGACCCACAAGCGCCGTTTGTCGGCTCTTGGACCGGGCGGTCTTACCCGCGAGCGCGCCGGATTCGAGGTTCGTGACGTTCACTACACGCATTACGGCCGCCTCTGTCCGATCGAAACGCCGGAAGGCCCGAACATCGGTCTGATCTCGTCCCTGTGTGTGCACGCCCGCATCAACGACTACGGCTTCATCGAGACGCCGTACCGTGTGGTCAAGAATGGCAAGGTCACCAAGCAGATCGAATTCCTGTCCGCAGAGCAGGAAGACGAGGCAATGATCGCCCAGGCCAACACACCGATCGACGACAAAGGCAACTTTGTCAACCCGCTTGTGCGCTGCCGCCTTCGTGGCGACTTCCCGATCGTGGAGTCCGATGAAGTCCAGTACATGGACATCTCGCCGAACCAGATCGTGTCGCCGGCTGCATCGCTGATCCCGTTCCTCGAGCATGATGACGCCAACCGCGCCCTCATGGGTTCGAACATGCAGCGTCAGGCAGTGCCGCTGCTGCGTGCTGAAGCTCCGCTCGTTGGAACCGGCCTCGAAGCCCGCGTGGCCCGCGATTCGCGTGCCGTGCTGGTGTCCGAAGGAGACGGTGTGGTGGAGTACGTGGATGCCAACGAGATCCACATCCGCTATGACCGCTCGAAGGAAGAGGAAGCCCTCTCCTTTGACGAACCGGTCAAGAAATACCGTCTGACCAAATTCCGCCGTACCAACCAGGACACGGCCGTCAACCAGAGCCCGATCGTGAAGGTGGGCGATCGTGTCCAGAAGGACACGGTACTGACGGACGGATTCTCGACGGACAACGGCGAACTGGCCCTCGGAAAGAACGTGCTGGTGGCTTTCATGCCCTGGCGCGGTTACAACTTCGAGGACGCCATTGTCATCTCCGAGCGCCTCGTGGCGGACGACGTCTACACGTCGATCCACATCGAGGAGTTCGAACTCCAGGTGCGTGACACCAAGCGCGGTGAGGAAGAGCTCACGCGTGAGATCCCGAACGTTTCGGAAGAAGCCACCAAAGACCTTGACGAGCGCGGAATCATCCGCGTTGGCGCCGAAGTCAAGGCGGGCGACATCATCGTCGGCAAGATCACTCCGAAAGGGGAAACCGATCCGACGCCGGAAGAGAAGCTCCTCCGCGCCATCTTCGGTGACAAGGCCGGAGACGTGAAGGATGCCTCGCTGAAAGCGCCTCCGGGAATGAAAGGTGTCGTCATCGATACCAAGCTGTTCAGCCGTCGCAAGCTTGATCCTGCTTCGAAGAAGGAGGAGAACAAGCGCCTGGCCGAGATCGAGAAGGATTTCGAACTGGCCATGGGCGAACTGAACGAGAAGTTCTGGGACAAATTCCTCGGACTCGTCTCGGGCAAGAAAGCCAAGGAACTGCTCGACCGCGAAGGCAACGTTTTGGTCTCCGAAGGAGGCAAGATCGAGAAGAAGGCCTTCAAGAGCACGGATCCCCTGGGCATCGATCCCCGCTGCGCCTTCACCGGCGAAGAGGATCTCGATGCACAGATCAAGAAGCTGATCCGCAACTACGAGTGGGCCCATCGCGATGTACAGGGTGTCGCCAAGCGCGACAAGCACCAGGTGCAGATGGGAGACGAGTTGCCGCCGGGAATCGTGCAGCTGGCCAAGGTCTATGTGGCCAAGAAGCGCAAGATCTCGGTCGGGGACAAGATGGCCGGTCGCCACGGTAACAAGGGCGTCATTGCCAAGATCGTTCCGCAGGAAGACATGCCGTTCCTTGAGGATGGTACGCCTGTAGACATCGTGCTCAACCCGCTGGGTGTTCCGTCCCGAATGAACCTGGGACAGATTTACGAAACCCTCCTCGGATGGGCGGGCAAGAAGCTCGGCATGAAGTTCGCTACTCCGATCTTCGACGGTGCCAAGGTGTCCGATGTCGAGGAGACCATGATCAAGGCCGGCCTTCCGGTCGATGGCCGTACCCAGCTCTACGATGGGCGTACGGGTAAGGCGTTCGACCAGCAGACCACGGTCGGCTACATCTACATGCTGAAGCTGAGCCACCTCGTGGACGACAAGCTGCATGCCCGTTCGATCGGCCCGTACTCGCTCATCACCCAGCAGCCGCTCGGTGGTAAGGCGCAGTTCGGTGGCCAGCGTCTCGGGGAGATGGAAGTCTGGGCACTCTATGCCTACGGTGCTTCCAACGTTCTCCAGGAAATGCTGACCTACAAGTCGGACGACGTGCAGGGCCGCTCGAAGGCCTACGAATGCATCGTGAAGGGCGAAAACATGCCGGAAGCCGGCACGCCGGAGTCCTTCAACGTCCTCGTTCGCGAATTGCAGGGGCTGGGACTGGAAGTCAATCTCGACTGATCCCTCCAGCCGCCATCCCCACGCACCCCAACCTTCGTATTCCGACATGCCCTACGGAAAACCCCAGAAGATCAATAAGAACTTCAGCAGCATCACCGTCAGCCTGGCCTCACCCGAGGCCATTCTGGAGCGCTCGTACGGTGAAGTCCTGAAGCCGGAAACGATCAACTACCGTTCCTTCAAGCCTGAGAAGGAAGGTCTCTTCTGCGAGAAGATTTTCGGTCCTGTCAAGGACTGGGAATGCCATTGCGGGAAGTATAAGCGGATCCGCTACAAAGGCATCATCTGTGACCGTTGCGGCGTCGAAGTGACCCAGAAGTCGGTTCGTCGCGAGCGCATGGGACACATCACGTTGTCCGTGCCCGTCGTTCACATCTGGTACTTCAAGACCCTGCCGAACAAGATTGGTCACCTGCTCGGCATCCGCTCCAAGGATCTCGAGAAGATCATCTACTACGAGAACTACGTTGTCGTCAACCCCGGCAGCGCAGCCAATCTGGGTGTAGAGGAAAAGCAGTTGCTGTCCGAGGATGAGTATTTCAACATCCTCTACCAGATCCGCGAGGACAACAACCGCCTCGAGGATGACGATCCGGAAAAATTCGTCGCCATGATCGGTGGCGAAGCCATCGAGGAACTCCTCAAGCGCACGGAGCTCGTCTCTGCAGCACAAGAGCTCCGCTTCCAGATCAAGACCGAAACGAGCCAGCAGCGCAAGGCAGAAGCCCTGAAGCGCCTGACGGTGGTGGAGTCCTTCCGCGAGGCAAACCGCCGCATGGAAAACCGCCCCGAGTGGATGGTCATGCGCGTCATCCCGGTCATTCCGCCGGAACTGCGCCCGCTCGTGCCCCTCGAAGGTGGACGCTTTGCCACGTCGGACCTGAACGACCTCTACCGTCGCGTCATCATCCGCAACAACCGGCTCAAGCGCCTCATCGACATCAAGGCTCCTGAGGTCATCCTGCGCAACGAGAAGCGCATGCTGCAGGAAGCCGTGGATTCGCTCTTCGACAACAGCCGCAAGGCCAACGCCGTACGCAGCGACTCGAACCGCGCCCTGAAATCGCTTTCCGACATGCTGAAAGGAAAGCAGGGCCGTTTCCGCCAGAACCTGCTCGGAAAGCGTGTCGACTATTCTGGCCGTTCGGTCATCGTCGTAGGTCCCGAGCTCAAACTGCACCAGTGCGGTCTGCCCAAAGAAAT
>JAQCDI010000086.1 GCA_027620595.1 Bacteroidota bacterium
CCGGCATTCCCGTGGCCATCGGCGCCTTCGACGCCCATCTGGGCGCGGTCGGGGCGGGCGTCAAACCCGGAACGCTCGTCAAGATCATCGGCACCTCCACGTGCGACATCACCACAGCCCCCCTCGCCCAAGCCCTGCCCGACATCCCGGGCCTGTGCGGCATCGTGCCTGAATCGGTTCTCCCCGGTCAATTCGGCCTGGAAGCCGGGCAGTCGGGTGTGGGAGATGTCTTCAACTGGTACGTGCAGACCATCCAACCGACCGGCAAGAACCACGAGACGCTCACCAACGAAGCCGAATCGCTCAAGCCGGGTCAAAGCGGCCTGTTGGCGCTCGACTGGTTCAACGGCAACCGGACGGTCCTCGTGGATCAGCGCCTGAGCGGTATGCTCCTCGGCATGACCCTGGCCACACCGCCCGCCCATATCTACCGCGCCCTGATCGAGGCCACGGCCTATGGCGCCCGCGTCATCATCGATCGGTTCGCCCACTATGGCGTCCCCATCGAGCGGGTCATCAATTGTGGCGGCATTTCGGCCAAGAACACGCTCGTCATGCAGATCTACGCCGACATCCTGAACCGGCCCATGTATCTGTCCCGAAGCACGCAGACGTGCGCGCTGGGCTCGGCCATGGCCGGCGCTGTGGCGGCGGGCGTCCACCCGGATTTCCGCGCGGCCACCGAAGCCATGACGGCCGTCCAGGACACGGTCTTCCACCCGATTCCCGAGAATGTGGCCGTCTACGAGACCCTCTTCGGTCTGTACCGCCGCCTCCATGACGCGTTCGGCGTCAACGGCCAGGACGACCTGTCCGATGTCATGAAAACCCTGCTCGACGTGCGGGACCGCACGAACCGGCCTTCTCCCTGAACCCGCCATGACCCCACTCGACTGGCTCATCATCGGAGCCTATTTCCTGATCATCGTGGCCATCGTCTGGTGGTCCTCGAAGAAGCAGAACACGTCTACGGACTACTTCCTGGCCGGACGGGACGTGGGCTGGTTTGCCGTGGGCGCGTCGCTTTTTGCATCCAACATCGGCAGCGAGCACATCGTGGGCCTGGCCGGCAGCGGCGCGGCCAACGGGATGGCGCAGGCGCACTGGGAATTGCACGCCTGGATCATGATCATGCTGGCCTGGGTGTTCGTGCCCTTCTACTACCGCGCGGGCGTCTTCACGATGCCGGAGTTCCTCGAAAAACGCTTCGACGCCCGTTCGCGCTGGGTCCTCTCCATCGTTTCCCTCATTGCCTACGTCCTGACCAAGGTATCGGTCACCGTCTACGCCGGTGCCCTCGTCTTCCGCACCCTCCTGCCCGACACGTTCGGCACCCCGGACAACGCCTTCTGGGTGGGCGCCTTCGTGACCGTGGTGCTGACCGGGATCTACACCGTCTTTGGCGGCCTGCGCGCCGTGGTCTATACCGAGGTCATGCAGACCGGCCTCCTGCTGCTGGGCTCGGTATTCATCACCTTCTTCGGCCTCTCGCAGCTCGGTGGCTGGGGAGAGCTCAAGATGGTCCTGGCCGAGAATGCCGATCAATTCGCCCTCTGGCGACCCAATTCCGACCCCAATTTCCCGTGGCTGGGGGTCATGATTGCCTCGCCCATCATCGGGATCTGGTACTGGTGTACCGATCAGTACATCGTGCAGCGCACCCTCTCGGCCCGCTCGCTCAAGGATGCCCGCCGCGGCGCCATCTGGGGCGGTTTCCTCAAGGTCTGGCCGGTGTTCATCTTCCTCGTACCCGGCATGATCGGCTACGCCCTCCAGCAGAAAGGCCTCCTTCCCATTCCGACGACCGCTGACGGCAACGTGGTGGGCGACATGGTTTTCCCGACCATGGTGGCCAACCTCTTGCCGGTCGGCCTGCGCGGTCTCGTGGTGGGCGGCCTGCTGAGCGCCCTGATGAGCTCGCTGGCGAGCTTGTTCAACTCCTGCGCCACACTTTTTACGGTGGACATCTACGAGAAACTCCGCCCCGGCAAGGCCGAGAAGACGCTCGTCAAGGTGGGCCGCATCGCGACGTCGGTCGTGGTATTCTTCGGCCTGCTCTGGATCCCCATCATGAAGCGGATCAGTGAAGGCAACACGGGGCTCTATGACTACCTGCAGAACGTGCAGGGCTTCCTGGCGCCGCCCATCACGGCGGTCTTCCTGCTGGGCATTTTCTCGAAGCGCATCACGAGCCAGGGCGCGTTCTACGGCCTGGTCATCGGTTTCGTGCTGGGCATGTTCAAGCTCACGGTCCAGACCATGACCCAGAGCGGGGCCATCGATCCAGGCACGATGCTGGGCGCCATCGGAGCCTTCAACGGCTATTACTTCTCGGGCGTGCTTTTCCTCATCTCCGTGCTGCTCATCGTCGGGCTTTCGTTCATGGGCGAACCGGAGGACGAAGGCCGCATCCAGGGCCTTACGTTCGGATCGGTCACCGCCGAGCAGAAAGCCGAAAACCGCGCCAGCTGGGGCTGGAAGGAAGTGGCCGGCACGGTCGTGGTCCTCGGTCTCGTCCTTGGCATCTACATCTACTTCTCGGTATGGCTCTGAACCGCTCCCCGCTCCTGCTGCTCCTGGCCGCCGCCACGCTGATTCCGGCCTGTACGCCACAGACCGACGTCATCGACCGCTCGGAAGTCTTTGCCCGCTACGACTGGTGGGACAGTCGGGATTTCGACTGGTACGCCGAGCGCATCCCGTTCATCGACACGCCCGACGACGAGATCAACGAGGTGTACTACTACCGCTGGGAGGTGCTCAAGACGCATCTGACCTACGGTTCGCCCGAGACAGGATACCTCTTCACGGAGTTCATGGACCGGCCCTTCTGGTCGGGGACGTATGGCGGGATTTCCTGTCCGCTGGGGCATCAGCTGAGTGAGGTCCGCTGGCTCAAGGATCCGCGTATCATCGACGACTTTGCTCGGTACTGGATCGACACCGAAGGCGCCAAGGAGCGCAATTACTCGAACTGGTACGGCTCTGGCCTGTGGCACATCCACGAAGTGTGGCAGGACTCCTCGTGGGCCGTTTCGATGCTGCCCTACATGGAGGAGCAGCTCGAGGGCTGGATGGAGACCAACTTCGATGCCGAACACGGGCTCTTCTTCAAGAGCGGGCACGACGACGGCATGGAGATCAACATCAACAGCCGTCAGCTGACGGACAACTGGACCGTCGAAGGGTATCGGCCCACGCTCAACAGCTACCTCTACGGAGACCTGATGGCCATGGCGCAGATTGCCAAGCTGGCCGGAGACCCCGAAAAGGGGGCACGCTACGCAGATCAGGCCCAGGCCCTCAAGCAGCGCGTCATTGAGGAGCTCTGGGACCCCGAGCGGGAGTTCTTCTTCCACCAGTTCAAGGGGGACCATTCGCCGGGCATCAAGGACAAGTCCTTGACCTACGAGAGCGGTCCGTACGCCGGGCACGACAATGGGCGAGAGCTGATCGGTTTTGTGCCCTGGCAATTCGGGCTACCGGACAAGGAGCAGGCCGTGGCCTGGAAGTTCTTGATGGACGAAAATCACTTCAAGGCGGAATACGGACCGACGACGACCAGCCGTTCGGATACCCTCTTCCAGGTATTTGACACGTGCTGCCGCTGGAGCGGCAATTCGTGGCCGTTTGCCACCACCCAGACGTTGGCGGCCCTGGCCAACGTGTTGCGCAGCGACGCGGGAGCTCCCGTGACCAAGGAAGATTACGTGGACCTGTTGCGGACCTACACCCGCACCCAGTACAAGGACGGTCGGCCGTACATCGCCGAGGTGGCCGACCCCTTCACGGGCAGCTGGTTCGGGGGAGACATGGCCAACCACAGCGAGCACTATCTGCACTCGGGCTACGTGGACCTCGTGCTCTCCGGTCTGCTGGGCATCGTGCCCCGCGCGAACGGACAGCTGTGGATCGATCCGCTCATTCCCGATGACTGGGACTTCTTTGCGGTCGAAGGCCTGAAGATCCACGGTCATGACGTGGACGTGATCTGGGACCGGGACGGATCGCACTACGGTAAGGACGCGGGCCTGCAGGTCCGGGCGGACAATCAACTCCTCGATTCGCGCGCCGACCTCGGACCCCTGACCGTGGAATTGCCTTCCACAGGTCGGACCATGGCTTTCGAGCGGCCCCACAACCTGGCCGTCAACAACGGGCGGGCATTCCCCGAGATGACGGCGTCCTTCTCCGATCCGGCACACCCCCCGTTCTGGGCGGCCGACGGCGGCATCTTCTACCACAAGGTGCCCACTACCCGCTGGACGACCGAGGGATCGCAAAACGACGAGGACTGGCTCCAAGTCGACTTCGGCGGGCCGCAGACGGTCGAGCGCGTCAAGTTGTATTTCCTGGACGACGGCGAAGGCGTCATACCGCCAAAATCCTATCGCATCGATGTCCTCAAGGACGGCGAATGGTCGGAGGCTGAGGTGCGCTCACGCATTCCGGGCGCGCCGGCAGGCCGGCGCGCCAATCAGGTGGTCATCGGCCCCACTGAGGTCGAGGGCGTGCGCGTCACGTTCGAGCATGCGCCCGCAGGCAGAACGGGTCTGGCAGAGATCGAGGTCTGGACGCCTGCGGGCGCCGACGTCCGCGAGCCGGTTCGCCCGTCAACCAACCTGGCACTCAACATTGATCAGGCCGCCTACCCCCGCATGAGCGCCTCCTTCCCGGAGAACGCGGAAATGCACGTGCTGCAGGATGGACAGTTCGGCCTGACCACCTACCAGTCCAACCGTTGGATTGCCCGCAATTCGCCCAACGTACAGGACTGGGTGCAGGTGGACTTCGAGGCGCCCACAACCGTACGTGAGGCCGAAGTCTATCTGTGGGGTAACGCGCCGCGCTACCGCAGCCGCACCGACTCGACCATTACCGATCCGGCTGCCCTGGGCGTCCAGGCGCTCATCGGGCAGGAGTGGCAGGACGTGACGGGATTGTCGGCTTTCCCCGACAGACCGAAGGCCATGGCGCGCAATATCCTGCGGTTCGACCCCACCCTGACTACGGCCATCCGTATCGTGTTCACCCACTCCGAGGGCGCCGGCAGCGGCGCCACGGAACTCATCCTCCGCTAGGCGCTCCCATGCGACGACTCCTTCTCCTCCTTCCGTTCCTGCTCATGAGCTGCACCTCTTCCGAGCCGCCGGTCGAGGCCGGCATCCAGTCCCGCTCGTTCGGCACCCTGCCCGACGGCCGCGATGTCACGATCTACAAGGTGACGTCTCCGACCGGGATGGTCATGGAAGTCACCAATTACGGTGGCATCATCACGCGCCTGACCGCCCCGGACCGGGACGGCAAGTTCGATGACATCGTCCTTGGCTACGACAACCTCGAAGGGTATCTGGAGGAAACGCCCTACTTCGGCGCCATCATCGGCCGCTACGGCAACCGCATCGCCAGGGGGCAATTCACCCTTGACGGCGAGACCTACACGCTGGCGCAGAACAATGGGGAGAACCACCTGCACGGCGGCATCCAGGGCTTCGACAAGGTGCTCTGGAACGCCGAACCGTTCTCGATGGGCAATGAGTACGGCATCGTGTTCACGTATGAGAGCCCCGATGGCGAGGAGGGGTATCCCGGCACGCTCTCCGCGCGCGTCACGTATCTCCTGACGGCCGACAATCGGGTGATTTTCTCGTATCAGGCCACGACCGACAAGGCCACGCCGGTCAACCTGACGCAGCACTCCTACTTCAACCTGGCCGGTCCGTCGTCCGACTCGATCCTGGATCACGAGCTGATGCTGGCGGCTGACCACTTCACGCCCATCGACGCAGGCCTCATTCCGACCGGCGAGATCCGTGCGGTGACCGGCACGCCATTTGATTTCACGACGGCCACCCCGATCGGCGAGCGCATCAATGCCGACGACGAGCAGATCGCGTTCGGTCTGGGATACGACCACAACTGGGTGGTCTCGGACATGACGTCCTCCATGCGCCTGGCCGCGCGGGTCCACGAGCCCACCAGCGGCCGCGTGATGGAAGTGCTCACCGAAGAGCCAGGCATCCAGTTCTACGCCGGCAACTTCCTCGACGGCACGATCACGGGCAAGGGCGGCAACGTGTACGAGTACCGCTCCGGATTCTGCCTCGAAACGCAGCACTTCCCCGATTCGCCGAATCAGAGCACGTTTCCCTCGACCATTCTGCGCCCCGGCGAGACCTACCAGACGCGCACGATCTACGCGTTCACGACGGACGCCGATTGATCAGTTGCCTCGGGGGATGACCGCGAACACATTCTCGGTATAGCCCGCTCGTTCGTAGAACACGCCGACGGCGCCGCCCCTCAACGGGATGGCCGAGACGTAGGCGGCCGATCCCTCATGGATCGTGGTGGCATCCGACCAGCTCTGTCCCTGGTCGGTACTGACGCGCCAGGACAGGTTGCGCCGCTCGGTGGGGTGGTTGGCATTGACAAAGATGAGGTCATCCCCGGCCCGGATCAGGCTGGCATTCACCGCAGGATCGGTGAGGGCCGGGTCAGGTCGGGACTCCCAGGAAAGTCCTTCGTCTCTGGACGTGTGCACCCAGCGGAAGCCGGCATCCGAAACCCGGGAGTTGACCATCCAGGCCCCGTCGGGCAGCACGAGGATCTTCGATTCGTCCGCGGGCGCCACCGGCGTCGGGGCCAGCGACCAGGTCTCGCCCCGGTCCCGGCTCATGAGCACGAATGTGCCGTGCTGCAGGTTGACCACCGTGTGGAGCAGCGTCCCGTCGGGTGCCTGCGTGCCGTGACCCGACGTCACGAACATGAAATCGTTCTTCCACTCGGGCGGCGTGACCTCGTCGGTGATGTCCCGCATCGGACTCCAGGTATGGCCTGCGTCATTGGAGTGCATCACGATGAACCGGTATTGGTCCGGTGCGATGTCGTGATCCATGAGGTTCGCCAGCAAGAACACCCTGCCGCGCTCCTGATCCACGATGAACGAGGGATCCGAGACGGAAACGCCCTCCGGCAGGTCCAGGATGCGATCGGTCGGGCCCCAGGTTCGCCCCCCGTCCTTGCTGCGCCGCAGGAGGATGTTGATGTCCCGGTTGCCGCGCAGGTCGGCGCACGAAGGGACGCGTTCGTCGATGGCGGCAAACAGCATCCCGGGGATCTGTTCGAGCGCCGGAATCCGGTAGCAGGCCACGCTTCCGTCGTCGGGTGTGGCAAAGAGCACGGTTTCCCCTGCGGGCAGCGCGGGTTGCTCGGGCGAACCGCATCCCGCACCGATCAGCAGTATGAGGGCGAACAGTCTACGCATGGCTGCTCAGGTCGAAGATTTGCGCGTTTCGGACAATGGTCATTCCAGCGGGCTCCTCGCCGGCCACCCGGAGCATGGCCGCGGCCACGCGCTCGGCCGGTATCGTGCGGAGCGATCGGGGCAGCCAGGCCATGGCCCGCTGCGCCCATGCTTCCGTGGGCCTTGGGGAGCCCGGGCGGTGACCCCCGAGGACGGAAGGCCTGAAGGTTGCGAACGAGGGGAAGCCCATCATACGGATGTCCTCCTCGAGTTGCCCCTTCATGGCGCTGTAGGCATTGCTGCTTTCGTGATCAGCGCCCAGAGCCGAGCACAACGAGATGTGGCGTACCCCGAGTGCGCGCAGGCGCCGGGCATAGTGACGCGGCATCTCCAGATCGATCAAGCGTTGGTTGTTGATGCCGCCCGCGGCCTTCCTGGTAGTGCCAAAGGCGACGAACGCATGGTCCAGGTCGACAGGCGGCGTCCATGTGTCGACGTTCGACGCATCGAAGGGGACCTCAATCAGGCGCTCGTCATCGATGCCGGTGGATCGGCGCACCGGCGCAACGACATGTTGATACCGGTCCGAGGCCAGCAGCTGCTGCAGGAGATGGCTGCCCACCAGGCCAGTGGCTCCCAGGAGAAATGCGTTCATTCGGGAAGGTCCTCGGCTGTCAACTTGGGAGGAACAGGTCGGCATGCTCGGCCATGAGTGCCGGATAGTGCTTCTGGACCTGCACGCCGCCGGGATACCGGGTGGATTCCGAGCCGAACACGTTGCCGGCGCGCACGGCGGTTTCAAGGTCTTTCATCCGCAGCCATGAAGTGAGGAAGCCGACGGCAAAGTTGTCTCCGGCACCGGTGGTCTCAAGCACGTCCACCGGCCGCTCTGGAAGGTCGAAAACCTGGTCTGGGGTGAAAGCCGTGGCGCCCTGATTGCCCTGCTTGACGATGATCGTATCGGCCAGGCGGTCGAACATGGACGGCTCGGGCGGAAGGGCAATCTCCAGATCCGTTGCTTCCTGATCATTGAGGAACAGGAAGTCCACGCGACCGACCGCTTCCAGGAGTTCCAGGGGATACGCCGCATCAGGGCCCGGTCCGGCCGGATCCAGGGACAGTGTCGTCCCGGCGGCGCGAAGTCGACGAAAGATTTCGGCCAGCTTGCCGGTCAATCCCGGCAGGTACGGATGATAGCAGACATGCACGTGGGCGGGCGGATCCTGAAGGATCACATTCAGCGCGTGCCAGTCCGAAATCGGGTTCGGAACGCTGATGAAACCGCGGTCTCCCTCCTTGGAGAAAGCAACCGAAAGGCCCGTGGACTCGCTGCGATCATCGGCGCAGTTCATGAGGCGGACGCCGGCGGCCTTGGACGTATCCCGGAGCCAATGGCCGAAGAGGTCGTTGCCGACGTTGGCATAGAGATCCGTGGGCCATCCCACACTGGCCAGGCCGAGGGCCACGATGGCGGCGCTTCCGCCGGGTTCGATCGAATATTCGTCCGACACCGTGTCATAGCCCACGCGGGGCAGCCGGTTCACCTCCCCGAGGATGACATCGATGTTGAAGTCACCGATGACGGCCAGGCG
>JAQCDI010000087.1 GCA_027620595.1 Bacteroidota bacterium
CTCGCGGGGCCGCGGGGGACCATCCAGAGAGGCAGTTGGATCGTCGCATGAAAACCGTCACGAAGACAGCTGAGGGAGCCCGGGCGCAGGAAAGGAGGCAGAATTCCTGCAAGCGGACGGCTGCGAGGTGACGCTGCACGGAATATTCCAAATCCCGTGCCAAGAATGGACGAGGCCCCTCCTGGCTTCAAAATCGCCGATATGGCAAAGATCCGGCGGGAGGACATCTCAAATCGGTACCCATTTGCGGATCGCCCGATGCTTTCATGGGACGGTTATCCCCAACGATTGACTTTTGTGGGGTGTGCAGATAGCTTGGCCCGCCTGAAGGCCCCCGAATCACCCATTTTTTGCGGACTGCATGCTGCGCGTCCTGTTCATCATCCTGGCTGTGGTCTCCATTGCGTTGGCCATCGTGCTGGGACAGCCGCTGCTCTACCTGGTGGCCCTTGCGCTGCTCATCGGAGCGGCTCTCCTGCTCACCATGAACATGCGGCGCAAGCACCGCGATGTGCCCGAGACCTTCATGCAGGCGCCCGAGCAGCCGACCGAGGATCTGGCATCGCTGGGTATCATCGATATCAAGCCCAAAGGAAGCGCAGCCCTCGCAGAGGAAGCCCCCGAAGAAGCGGCCGGCAATCCGGACGAAGAAGGGGATGACGTGGAAGTCCGGCCCGCCGAAGTGCGCGAACCGGCTCCCGAACGTGCGCGCCGTCCCACGCCGGCCCAGGCCCATGTGGCCGGTGTGTCCAAGCCACGCCAGCGTCCGCCCCGCGCCCGGATCATGGTGTCCGAGGCTTCCGACGACGCCATGGCGGACATGCTGATCCCGTGTCTGCGCTCGCTCCGGGCCTCGCTCGACGCCTACACGGTGTGCCTCCTGCGGCAGGAAGACGTGCCGCTGCGCTATGACGTGGAGGTCATGGTCAGCCAGAACTCCTATGCCCGGAACGGCGGCGTCTATTCGGCCAAGGAGCCCATGCTCTCGGGGCACAAGGCGCTCGTTCCGGTGGTCTATCCCCGCGTCGGACCCAATGGATTCCCGAAGGCAAAGCTGGGGTATTACCACGAGCCGATCAATGTCCGGCAGGTGGCCATCGTGCCGGTCGTGCCCAAGCGCAAGGACGATCTGTACCTGCTCGTCGTGGACACGATGAACGACGATGGGCTCGAGGCCGCCTCGGTCCGGGTCCTGCTCGAACAGTACGCCCGCCTGGTTTCCACCATCCTCGACACGCTCGAATCATCGCCCCATACCGAGGCGGCCCCGACGGCGGTGCAGGCCCCGCGCCCACGCCGTGAAATCATTGCCGAGGAAATGGAGCAGGCCCGCAGCATGTCCCACCCCCTTTCCCTGGCCCTGGTGTACCTCAACCGAGGCGAAGCCCTTTCCGGAGACGGGTCGGCCGACGTGGATTCGCTCGAAAAGGATTTTGCGCTGCGCCTCCGGTCGGTGGCCATCGATGCGCGTGTGGAGCGCTTCGGGGAATTGACCTACGGCATCTTCTATCACGGGGCCCACGAAGGGTTGGCCCATTGGGCTTCCGGTATCAAGGAGGCCTTCCCGGAGGACGACCAGGAGTTCGAAGGGGGCGTCAGCGTCGGCGTGGTCCCCATGCAGGAGCGTCACTCAGGTGCTGACGATTTCCGTTCGGAAGCCGCCGCCGCCCTGCACGAATCGTTCCAATCGGGCGAGTGCGTCATCGTAGCCTGACGGCGTCCCCATGGTTTTTGTCACCATCGTTCTGGACGGGGTAGGGGCCGGGTGGCAGCCCGATGCGGCCACCTATGGAGATGAGGGAGCCGATACGCTCGGGCATGTCCTGGAAACCTGTCGGCCCCAGCTGCCGAACCTGCAGCGCGCCGGATTGGGCAATATCCGTCCTCTCGCCACTTGCCCCCCTGCGACGGCTCCACGAGCCAGCTGGGGCCGCATGCGGGAGCAATCAGCCGGAAAGGACTCCACCACCGGGCACTGGGAACTGGCCGGATTGCGGCTCGACGCACCCTTCCCGACCTATCCGGACGGTTTCCCCCAGGACGTTGTCAATGCCTTCTGCGCAGCGACCGGCGCTCAGCGCATCCTCGGCAACCGCCCCGAATCCGGCACCGTGATCATCGACGAGTGCGGTCCCGAGCACCTGGCAACCGGTCATCCGATTGTTTATACCTCCGCCGACTCCGTATTCCAGATTGCCACGCACGTCGACATCGTGCCCCTGGAGGAACTCTACCGCCTTTGTGAGGTGGCGCGTCGGCAGATCTGTGTGGGCGAACACGCCGTCGGACGGGTCATCGCCCGTCCTTTCACGGGGCGTCCCGGAGCTTTCGTCCGGCTCTCCGACCAGCGGAAGGACTTTTCCCGACTGCCGGAGCGACCGCCACTTCAGCAGCTCCTGCAGAAGGCCGGTGTGCAGACCGTCTCCGTGGGCAAGGTGGCCGATCTGTTCGGGGGTGTGGGGTTCGACCGTACCAACAAGACCCACGGCAATGCGCACGGGATGGAGGTCACCCTGCAGGAAATGCGGCAGGCCAAGGGCCCGACGTTCATCTGGACCAACCTGATCGATTTCGACCAGGAATACGGTCATCGGAACAACCCGGAAGGGTTTGCAGCGGCGCTCGAAGAATTCGACCACCTGCTTCCCCGGTTCGAGGAGGCCCTCCCGGAGGGATCCGCGCTGCTCATCACGGCCGACCATGGCAACGATCCCACCTATCCGGGCACGGACCACACGCGCGAATATGTGCCCCTTTTGTATTATGATGGGGCTCCTGCCCAGCTGCTCGGAACGCGAACCTCGTTTGCCGACCATGCTGCCACGGTAGCCGCCTTCTTCGGTCTCGACACATCGTTCGGGGCTTCTTCCTTCATCGCCCCCTGATTGGCATCCCCCATGGTACTCGGTAAGGTCATCGGCACGGTCTGGGCCACACGAAAGGACGAGCAGCTCAAGGGACTCAAACTCCAGTTGGTCCGGGAGATAAACGAAGACGGATCGGACAAATCCCGCGTGGTGGTCTGTGTGGACAGCGTGGGAGCGGGTGTCGGGGAGACGGTGCTTTTCGTACAGGGCTCCAGCGCCCGACAGACCGAAATGACCCGCAACAAGCCCGTGGATGCCGTCATTGCGGCCATCGTGGACAAATTGGATACCCAGTAGGGTCCTGCCATGAACCTCGGCAAAATCACCGGTACGGTGTGGGCCACCCGCAAGGATACCAGCCTGAAAGGGCAGCGGTTGCTTTTCCTGCAGCCTCAGTCGTTCTCCGGGAAGCCCGTCGGCGGCCGCATCGTGGCCCTGGATACCGTGGATGCGGGGGTAGGAGATACCGTGATCTATGTCTCCTCGACCGAAGCCACGATTCCGTTCCAGCCGAACCTGACGCCGACCGATGCCACCATCGTAGGCATCGTTGACCGGGTGGATCATCGCAGCGGCTCCTGGAAACCGCAGGATGTCGAAACTTCCTGAGGGTTCAGCGCGAACCGGTCGTCTTGCCCAGCAGAGGGACGAACCGGAAGGCCTCCATTTCCACATCGTCGAAGGCGTCCTCGCCCATCCGCACGATGTATGTCATCATCTGTTGGTCCCGGTCCCCGACAGGAATAACCATGCGTCCACCGGGCTTCATGCCTTCAGGTAGGCGGAGCTGCCGGAGCAGGGAATCCGGAACGTCCAGCGCGCCTGCCGTGACGATGATGCCGTCGAAAGGCGCCATCGTTTCCCAGCCCAGCATGCCATCGCCGAACCTGCAACGGATATCGTAGCGAAGGCTTCGCAGCAGGGGAGTAGTCTTCTCATACAGTCCGCGGACCCGCTCGATGGAGAACACGGTGGCGCCCATTTCGGCCAGCACCGCCGCCTGGTATCCGCTGCCGGTGCCGATTTCCAGGATCCGCTCGCCCGGCAAGGGGTCCAGCGTCTGACTCTGGTAGGCCACGGTGAACGGTTGGGAGATGGTCTGCTGCATCCCGATGGGCAGCGCCTCATCGAGGTAGGCGCGCGAAAGCAGGGCCTGATCCACGAACTGGTGGCGCTGTACGGATCCGATGGCCCGAAGGACACGCTCGTTGGTAATGCCCTTTTCCCTCAGCTCTTCGACAAGGCGTGCCCGCCGACGCTGGAATTTCCAGTCTTCCCTCATGGTGCGGGTGCCGGTTCGGCGTCGGGTTCAAAACTCGGGGCCAGGGCTTCCACAATGTAGTTGTCCAGCAGATCGACCGAGACATTCGAACGCAGCTCGCCGTTCGACGCCGTGCTCACGTGTCCCGTCTCCTCCGAGACCACGATCACGAAGGCATCCGAGACTTCGGTGATGCCCACGGCGGCCCGGTGGCGCAGTCCCAGATTGCTGGCCAGTTTCATGTTTGTCGAGATGGGCAGGATACAGCGCGCGGCCTCGATGCGGGCGTCGCGCACGATGACCGCCCCGTCATGCAGCGGATTCTGCGAAAAAAAGATTGTAACCAACAGATCCCGCGAGATCTGGGCGTGCAGCTGCGCACCCGTCTCGATGTAACTCCGCAGACCCGTGGCCCGCTCGAATACGATCAATGCGCCGATACGTCGTTGGCTCAGGTCCCGGACCGCGGAGACCACTTCGTCGATGCGTTCCTGCTGGGCAGGGGAATGCATGAACCGCCGGACAAGGGGGTTCTGCCCCAACAACAGCAGCAGGCGACGGATCTCTGGCTGGAAGAGGATGATGACCGCCAGGACGAAGACCTCGGAAATGGATCCGAACAGCGCCCGCAGGATCGTCATGTTGGCCGCCGTCACGATCAGCTGGATCAGATAGAGGGCCAGGATGCCCACGAAGATCTGCACGGCAATCGTGCCGCGCATCAGCTGGTAGAGCTTGTAGAGGATGTACGCCACCA
Source organism: Bacteroidota bacterium (assembly GCA_027620595.1). GTDB lineage: Bacteria > Bacteroidota > Rhodothermia > Rhodothermales > UBA10348 > JAAZVD01. The sequence goes on from JAQCDI010000087.1 coordinate 4,886, forward strand.
GGCCGATCTCAAGGAGATCGACGACGCGGATCGGTATGACCCAGGGGATGAGCGTCACGCGTGGAAGCGGTTCAGGACATGGAGGCGGACGGCGAGGGGCCGAAGGGCCGGCATGGACGCAGTATACGGCATGCAGGGACTACTTCTGCCCGGATTCCCGGGGAATGTCGGCGCCCGAGCGCAGCGTGCGATCCAGCACGCGCAGGTATTGGACCGTCTCTGCCACATCGTGGGTCCGAACGATGGCGGCCCCTCGCTGCACGGCTACGCCGGCCGCCGCAAGGGATCCAGGCATGCGCTCCTCCGGGGGCAGGAGCGGTTCTTCCAGCCGCGTTCGGGCCGCCCATGCGATGCTGCTCTTGCGGGAGACCCCCACGAGCACGGGAAAGCCCTGTGCCAGCAGTGTCGGGACCCCGGCCATCAAGCGCAGGTTGTCCTCCGGTGTCTTCCCGAATCCGAAACCCGGGTCCAGGACCAGTTGACGGCAGCCTGACTGCCCGGCCAGGTCCACCGCCTTGCGCAACTCACGGTTCACCCATGACAGAACATCCGTAACCGGCTGCTCGTGAGGCATGTCCCCCGGCAGTCCCACCGAGTGCATGAGCACAAGGGGGGCGTCGGCCTCAGCGCAAACGCGTCCCAAACGGGGGTCGAAGCGCAGGGCCGTGATGTCATTGATCATGTGGGCGCCGGCTGCCAAAGCAGCCTCGGCCACATCCGAACGAAAAGTGTCCACCGAAATCCAGACGTCGGGCAAGGCTTGTGCAACCGCGGCCACCACCGGAAGGACGCGTCGCAATTCCTCGTCAGCCGGTACGAGGGGAGCACCGGCTCCGTAGGCCTGGCCGCGGGGACGGGAAGAAGCCCCTCCGATGTCGATCAGGCGGGCGCCCTCGGCGACCATCTGCCGGGCCCGTTCCACGGCCCGATCGGCGTCCAGGTACAGTCCGCCGTCCGAAAAGGAGTCCGGGGTGACGTTCAGGACTCCCATCACGTGGGCGCCGCCCTCGATGAGCGGACGGCAATCGAGTGTCCTATGGCGCGCACGCAGGATGTGATGTGATTCTGTCACGGAACAGGGGGCAAGTGAGAACCGGGGACAGGAGGCGGGGTTAACCGACACTGGGAAGATAGGGTTTGTCCGCGGCTGCCTTCATCGGGTTTTGCCGCGGCAACGCTCCCGCACTCCGGAAGACCAAACCAGACGCCGATGCCATTCTCCTTTCCGGCCATTGATGAGGCCCGCTGGCCTCCCGCCATTTCCCCGCTCAATGTGATCCGGGCGTTCAAGGAGGATCCGGTGGGTACGCAGGAAGCGCTCTTGCGCCGCCTGGTGCGCAAGGCGGCGCACTCGGAGTGGGGGCAGCGGTTCGGGTTCGGCGAGATCGCCGACGCGGCCGACCCCATGCGGCTTTATCGGGAACGGGTCCCGATCCATCACTACGAGGCCTACCGAGCGGATGTGGATCGTGTCCGCAGGGGCGAGGTCGACATCTTCTGGCCCGGTGGATTCAAGCACTTCGCCGTCTCTTCCGGGACGGCTTCGGCCGGCAAGATCATTCCCCTCTCCGAGGAGATGCTGGCCATCAACCGACGCTTCACCCTGGCCGTGGCCATGGCCTATTTCGAAGCCCAGGCGGATCCATCCTTCCTGTTCGGTCGGCTGTTGTCCATTCCAGGACGCATTGAGGACGATCCGCTGCATCCCGGCTCCTGGATCGGTGAGGTGTCCGGACTGCAGTTCCTGGTCACACCCGGCATCATCAAGAATTTCTATCAGGCCGTACCGGAACGCATCCTGTTCATGCCCCACTGGGAGCAGAAGCTCGATGCCATCATTGAGCACACCCACGAAAAGGACATCCGGGCCATTGCCATGGTGCCCTCGTGGGCACCGGTCCTGTTCCGCAAGCTGATTGCGCACCACAACAAGGTCTGGCAGGATTCCGCCACCACGGTGCGGGAAATCTGGCCCAATCTCGAGGTGTTCTTCTCCGGCGGCGTGGCCCTGTCCTCCTACCGGCCCTTGTTGGAGGAGTCCATCGGCGGCGGAATCAACTTCGTCGAGAATTATGGGGCCAGCGAAGGCTACGTCTCCTTCCAGGACATTCCCAACGCCGAGGACATGCTGGTCCATCTAGATACGGGCGTATTCCTGGAGTTCGAACCGGTGGATGGAAGCGGTCCGCGGGTGTCGATTGCCGAGGTGCAGACCGGCGTCCGTTACCGCATTTTCGTAACCACCTGCAGCGGCCTGTGGGCCTACGAGGTTGGAGACGTGGTGCGCTTCACCTCCGTCAAGCCTCATCGATTGGTCGTGGCCGGGCGGACCAACGAGGTATTGGACACCTACGGCGAAGCGGTCTATGGCGATGAGGCCCGCGGAGCACTGGAAAAAGCATCTGAGGTGACCGGGGCTTCTGTTACCAACTACCACATCGCGCCCGTTCCGGCCCGCTCGGATGCGCTTCCCGGGCATGAGTGGTTCATCGAATTTGGCGAACCGCCGTCGAGTATCGAGACGTTTGCCCGCGTCATCGACGAGCACTTGCAAGAGATCAACCGGCACTACGTGATCCGTCGGGAAGCCGGGGCCTTCCAGCCTCCAAAGATCTCTCCACTGGCCACGGGGACGTTTTTTGAATGGCTGCAGCAGACGCGCAAACGGGTCAGTGCCCAGACGAAAGTGCCCCGGATGAGTGAAAATCGGGAGACGGGGGATGCCCTGCTGAAAATTTCAGGAAACAATACGTAACACTCAGGTAATAAGGCCCCTCGCCGGAGGAGCGGGGAACCAAGGCCCCCTTAACCGCGTGAATCACCGGCCGCATTCAAGGCCCCCTCGAGAGGCCCGCCAGTACACCAAGAACGCGCATTTGCCGGATATCCAGCTCAGGTTACCGGTCTCCCGCCCACTACAGCTACCAAGAATCAGGACAGAGGAAGGGGAATATGTACGTCCCACGCCAGCAGCGCATGCTGGACCAATATCTTCAGGAGATCGGTCAGATCCCGTTGCTGACCCCTGATGAAGAAGTCGAACTTGCGCAGAAGATCAAGCAGGGTGACCAGGACGCGCTCCATCGGTTGACCCGAGCCAACCTGCGCTTCGTGGTTTCCGTGGCCAAGAAGTACCAGGGACAGGGTCTGACCCTGGCCGACCTGATCAACGAAGGCAACTACGGCCTGATCAAGGCCGCCCAGCGCTTCGATGAAACCCGCGGTTTCAAGTTCATCTCCTACGCCGTGTGGTGGATCCGACAAGCCATCCTGCAGGCGTTGGCCGAACAGAGCCGCGTGGTGCGCCTGCCCTTGAACCGGATCGGAACGATTTCCAAGATCCGTAAAACCAGCGCCAAATTGGCCCAGATCCACGAACGCCAGCCCAACATCGAGGAACTGGCCCTGGAACTGGATGTGGATGTGGAGAAGGTTCGGGAAGCCCTGCAGCACACGGGTCGCCACCTGTCGATGGACGCTCCGTTCAACGAGGACGACGACAACAGCCTGCTGGACGTACTTCCGGATGATGAGGACATCAAGCCGGATGACCTGCTGATGGACGAGTCGCTCAAGATCGACATCGAACGCGCCCTCAGCTTGCTGCACCCCCGGGAAGCCGAAATCACCCGCCTCTATTTCGGAATCGGTCGCGAACACCCGCTCACGCTTGAGGAGATCGGTCAGCGTTTCGGTCTCACTCGGGAGCGCGTGCGCCAGATCAAGGAGAAGGCGCTTCGCAAGCTTCGTCAGAAGCACCGCAGGGAAGAGCTGCAGATGCACATCGGCTGATTTCGGCGTCTTTCGCGTCAGCTCTTCGTTGGACTTCGGGATCTCCTCGTTGCGGCGTACGGGAGTACGCCTCACTCGTCGACCCTCGTCCGCCTTGATCTGAAGCGAAATCCGCTCGAAATCCTGGACCAACCCCATTGAAGGGCCGGCCATCAGAA
>JAQCDI010000088.1 GCA_027620595.1 Bacteroidota bacterium
CGGCGCAGGTATGGCGAGGGCCGCAGGGTCTTCAAAATGGCCCCGATCCATCACCATTACGAGGCCCAGGGCTGGCATGAAGCCAAGATCGTTTTGCGCTTCTGGCTCATTACGGCCGTCACCGTGATTGCCACCCTGCTCGTACTGCGCATCCGCTGATGTCGACTGCCGGACTCCATATCACCCGTGCCCTGGCCCGCGACCTGGGAGGCCGGCGTGTCACCGTGCTCGGTGGCGCGCGCAGCGGCCTGGCTGCGGCCCGGCTGCTCTCCGAACACGGCGCGGCCGTCCTGCTCTCGGATTCCCGTCCCATCGAGGCCGCTGCGCGCGCCACGATGCAGAGCCTGGGCGTCCGGATCGAGGAGGGAGGCCACACGCCGCGTGTGCTCGAAGCGGACTTCATCGTGACGAGTCCAGGAGTGCCCGACACCGCGCCGCCCATGCAGTGGGCCCGTGAGGCCGGTCTGCCCATCGTTTCGGAGCTCGAGTTGGCCAGTTGGTTCTGCGAAGTGCCCATCGTGGCCATCACCGGATCCAACGGCAAGACCACCACCACGTCGCTCATGGGACACCTGCTGCGGAAGGCCGGCCTTCCGACCGTGGTGTGCGGCAACATCGGAAGTCCCTTTTCGGCGCACGTATCCGGGCTCGTTCCCGGATCGGTCGTGGTGCTCGAAGTCTCGAGTTTCCAGCTTGACCACGTGCACACCTTCCGGCCCCATGTGGCCATGGTGCTCAACGTGACCGAGGACCATCTGGATCGCTACGGCTACGACATGGGTCGCTACGCGGCCGCCAAATTCCGCATTGCGGCCTTTCAACGGCCCGGCGATGCCTTCATCTACTGCATGGACGATGCGTTGAGCATCGATTTCGTGCAGACCCTCGGCCCAGGGGGACCCCGGAAACTGGGGTTCACACTGGCCGACGAACCGAACCACCCATCCCTACCGGATGCAGCAGGATATCTGAAGGACGGATCCCTCATGCTGCGACTGGACAATCAGGAGGAACGACTGATGCAACCGGACGAACTGGCCCTCAGGGGCCGGCACAACGTGTACAACTCGCTGGCGGCAGCGGTGGCGGCACGTGTCCTGGAAGTGAGGAGCGACGTGATGAGGGAGAGCCTCCGCACATTCGAAGGGGTTCCCCACCGGCTTGAGCCGGTCCGGGAAATCGACGGGGTGCGCTACGTCAACGACTCCAAGGCCACGAACGTCAACGCTGTCTGGTACGCCCTGGAGAGTTTCTCCGAACCCATTGTCCTCATCGCCGGTGGGCGGGACAAGGGCAACGACTACGGCAAACTGGCGCCGCTCGTCGAGAAGCGGGTCCGCGCCCTGATCACGATCGGGGAGGCGGCCGAGGCCATCCATACGCGGCTGGGGCCCATGGTCCAGGACGCGGTCATGGCCGACACCCTTGCCGATGCCGTCCACCTGGCGCATCTCCTGGCCCGCTCCGGGGATGTAGTACTGCTCTCTCCGGCCTGCGCTTCGTTCGACATGTTCGATTCCTACGAAGATCGCGGCGATCAATTCAAACAGCTGGTATCCAACCTCTGACATCCACCGATTGACCAACGACCGGGAGCATCCGGTCCGACCCACGCACCATGCAGGTTCTCACTTTCCGCGGTCCCGATTCCGGCCGAGTGGACAAACTGGTCCTCTGGGCCATCCTGCTGTTGAGCGCGTTCGGAATCGTGGCCGTCTACAGTGCCATCGGATTCCTGGCTGAAACCAAGGGCGGCGGCGATACCGAAGCACTGCTCTTCAAGCACATGTTCCGCGTCGGGCTGGCCATTGTTGCCATGGGGATCTTCTCGGTGATCAACTACCGGGCCCTGGCCAAAATCTCGCGTTTCCTCCTGATCGTGTCCATCGGGCTGCTCTGGGCGGTGCAGGTGGTAGGAGTCATCAGTGGCGGTGCCGCCCGCTGGCTGAACCTTGCCGGGGTCATGTTCCAACCCTCGGACCTGGCCAAGGTATCCCTGCTGCTTTTCGTGGCCATGCTGCTGACGCAGAAGCAGGCCTACATCAAGAGCTTCTCCCGATCCTTTGCGCCCATCTTCCTGTGGATCATGCTCACGATTGCCAGCATCGGGATCTCGGACCTCTCGACATCGGCCGTCGTGCTTACTGCGGTCATGATCATGTGCTTCGTGGCGCGGGTCAGCGTCCTGCAGATAATGATGGTAGGCTTGCTTGGCCTGACCCTGGCCTACGGCATGCTGCTCACATCGCCCCAACGGGCGGCCCGCCTCGAGGCCTATGTGGGCGTCAAGATGTTTCCGAACACCGACGCCGAGTCGGTTTTCTCCTCGTCGGCCGAGCAGTACCAGAGCGAGCAGGCAAAGATGGCCATCGCCCAGGGAGGGCTCTTCGGCGTGGGCCCGGGCAAGAGCATCCAGCGGGATTTCCTTCCTGCGCCCTACAATGACTTCATCTTTGCCATCATTGCCGAGGAATACGGACTGCTGGGTGCCATGGCCGTCCTTGGACTCTACCTGATCATCCTCTTCCGCGGGCTGCTCAGAATAGCGCGGAAGGCGCCTGACCCGCTCGGTCTCTTCCTTGCGGTCGGGATTGTGGTCATGCTTACCCTCTACGGGTTCGTCCATGCGGGCGTATCGTCGAACCTGTTGCCCGTCACCGGACTTCCGTTGCCCTTCGTGTCCTACGGGGGCACGTCCCTGCTGGCCAACGGCGTGATGGCAGGCATCCTGCTCAACATCTCCCGGCAGGTGGACGCCCAGGGATGACGAACCAGGCCCTCATAGCGCGATCAGCTTCTCCCCGCATCCTGATGGTGGGCGGTGGCACGGGTGGACACGTCTATCCCGCCATAGCCATTGCCGATGCCATCCGGGAGCGGTCGCCGGAAGCTGTCGTCGAGTTTGCCGGTTCGCGAGCCAACATCGAATGGCGCATCGTGCCGCAGTCAGGGTACGCCATCCATCACATCTCGGTGCAGGGGCTGCAGCGGCGCCTGACGGCAAAAAATCTGGCCATGCCCTTCGTCGTGGCCCGAGGTTTGACCGAGGCCCACGCCCTGATCCGGCACTTCGACGCCGATGTCGTGGTCGGAACCGGCGGCTATGTGGCCCTGCCACTCATACTGGCAGCAAAGTCCCTGAATCGCCCTGTGCTGCTCCAGGAGCAGAATGCATTCATGGGACTGACGAACCGCGTCGGAAAACGGTTCGCCCGACGCATCCACGTGGCGTTTCCGGAAGCGGTGCCCGCCGGATTCGGCGATCGGTGCCGCCTGACGGGAAATCCGGTCCGCACGTCGCTGCGGAAACCGTCCCGGCAGGAAGCGCTGGCCCATTTCGGATTTTCCGATGCCGAACGCGTGGTCTTCATGACGGGTGGAAGTCTGGGCAGTCAGGCCATGAATGAGGCCATGGCTGCCTCGGTGCGTCCCCTGCTGGCCCAGCGCGGCACGGCCCTCATCTGGCAGACCGGAGATCGGTATTTCGAGCGGTTCCAGGAGGAATTCGGCGCCCTGCCTATGCTGCGCCTGCTGCAATATGTCGAGCGCATGGACATGGCCTACAACGCGGCCGACCTGGTGGTCTGCCGCGCCGGAGCCTCGACCTGCTCGGAACTGATGCTCACGGGCCGTGCCTCGCTCTTGATCCCTTCGCCGAACGTGGCCGAGGATCATCAAACGAAGAATGCCCGGAGCCTGGAGAAAGCCGGAGCGGCCATCGTCCTGCCCGAAGCCGAATTGCGGGACACCTTCCGCCAGCGCATCCGCGCCCTGCTCGACGATCCGTCCCGCCTGGCCCGGATGCAGAAGGAAGCCCTGCGCCTGGCCCGGCCCGACGCGGCGGATGACATTGCGCGGGATGTCCTCGAACTGGCCACGAGCCGTCATACGGGAGGCGTGTCATGAGAGGACCCTCCATCACTCGACGCCAGCCCGTGTTCGGCCGTATCCACCATGTCCACATGGTCGGTATCGGCGGTATCGGCATGAGCTCAATCGCAGAGGTGCTCCTCAATCGGGGATACCATATCAGCGGATCGGACCTGAGCGAAAGTGACGTGACACGGCATCTGGCCGATCTGGGCGCCGTGATCTTCGAGGATCATCGCGCCGGTCAGGAAAAGGGAGCCTGCGTTGTGGTGCACTCATCGGCCGTGGACCCCGATCGCAATCCCGAGACGTTGGCTGCGAAGGCTGCCGGGATTCCGGTCATCGCTCGCAGCGAGATGCTCGGTGAGCTGATGCGCATGAAATTCGGTGTGGGCATTGCCGGGACGCACGGCAAGACCACGACCACCACCATGACGGCGCATGTGATCAGCGCCGGGGATTTCGATCCGACGGTCATCGTCGGCGGCAAGGTGGCCGCATTCGGATCCAACGCGATTTCCGGCGGCGGGGACATCATCCTCATCGAGGCGGACGAATACGACCGCACGTTCCTGCGCCTGACGCCGGTCATTGCGGTGGTCACGACCATCGACGCGGATCATCTGGACTGCTACCGGGATCTGGACGACATCCGCGACGCCTTCGTGCAGTATGCCTCAAGCGTCCCGTTCTTCGGCGCGGCCATCCTGTGTATGGACGACCCCGAGGTACGGGCGATCCGCCATCGGATTGACCGACGCGCAGTGACCTACGGCACGGGCGACAATGCCGACCTCCAGGCCGTGGATATCACGCAGGAGGGGCGCATCATGCGGTTTGCCGTACACGAGCGCGGGCGGCTTCTGGGGCGGGTATCGCTCAATGCACCGGGAAGGCACAACGTCCTCAACGCCATGGCGGCCATCACGGTAGGGCTGGAACTGGACATGGATTTCGAGACCATCCGGCGCGGCATCGAGGCCTTCGACGGTGTGGACCGACGGATGCACGAGATTGCCGATGCGGCAGGCCGCCTGGTGGTGGACGACTATGCACACCACCCGACCGAAGTACGCGCCTCGCTCGAGGCCGCGCGAGGCTGCTGGCCGGACCGCCGCATCGTGGCGGTATTCCAGCCGCATCTTTACTCGCGGACGCGTCAGCTCATCGACGATTTCGGCTCGTGCTTCCAGGCCTCAGACGTCCTGGTCTGCATGGACATCTATCCGGCGCGGGAGGCCCCGGAGCCGGGTGTGACCGGTGCGCTGGTGGCCGATGCTGCCCGTGCGGCGGGCCATCCTTCAGTGACCTATGAGCCCGACAAGGAAAAGCTCGTGGATCGTGTCATTTCGATGAGCCGTCCGGGTGACGTGATCATGACCCTCGGCGCGGGGGACATCTGGCGCCTGAACCGGGATTTGGCACGGGAAGTCGAGGCCATGGAGGTGCACCATGTCCAATAGTGGCAAATCGGTGTGGGGCATCCTGGCCGGGATGCTGCTGCTGGTCGTGATGGTTTCCGCCGGCTGGACCGGCTGGCAGTGGATGCAGCAGGTCACTGTACAGGAGATCCGCATCCGGGGTCAGGTCAATACGACGGAAGCGGAGATCCTGGAGCTCATGCGCACCGACACGGGTGCTGTGATGTTCGAGGTCAACGCCGTGATGATCGAGGATCGGGTGGTCCGCCATCCGTGGATCCACCGGGTGGATGTGGCCCGGCTTCCCTCGGGCGTCCTCGACTTGCAGGTGACCGAGCGTGTGCCGGTGGCCCTGCTCATGGACGGCGAGGGTCGGCCGGCGTGGTGGGTGGATGCCTTCGGATGGCGCCTTCCGATCACGGATCAGGCGCAGTATGACGTGCCGCTGCTGTTTGCGCCCATGGAACCATGGCACCCCATGCGTCCCCTCGAGCAGACCTCTACCCGGGAGCTGCTTTCCGCCATCGGTTCCGCCTCGCAACGTCTCGATGCCCTTTTCTCCGAATTCGTTTACCAGGGCGGTGAATGGGAATTGCGCCTTACCCCCGTGGCGCCGCACGGCGGCATCCGGGTCCAGTTCGGCGCCAGCGGGTTCGCCCGCGATTTCGACCGGCTGCTGGCTTTCTGGGATCAGGAAGTACTGCAGCACCAGAACAAGATCTATGACCGCATCGACCTCCGTTTTGACAGCCAGATCATCGTAGAGGAGCGCTCCCGCCCGGAGCGCTCCACCGAATAAATCAGCAACAACCATGAGTGATACTATTGTCGTCGGCCTGGACATCGGCACCACGAAAGTGTGCGCCGTCGTCGCGACATCGGATGAACTGGGTCGGGTTCAGGTACTTGGGGTCGGCGTGGCCGAATCCGAGGGCTTGAATCGAGGCGTCGTCGTCAACATCGACAAGACGGTGCACGCCGTGCGCAAGGCCATCGAGGAGGCAGAGCGCATGGCGGGCGTAACGGTCCGCAGTGTCATCGTGGGAAGTGCCGGGGATCACTTCCAGAGTTTCCAGTCCCGCGGCGTCATCACCATTTCGGGTCGGGACGGCGAAATCACCGAGTCCGACGTGCAGCGTCTGCTCGAGGACACGACCCACGTGGCCATGCCCGCTGACCGCGAAATCCTGCACGTGATTCCGCAGGAGTTCATTGTGGATGGACAGGACGGCGTGGCCGATCCGGTGGGGATGAGCGGCGTGCGCCTCGAGGCCAACGTCCACATCATCACGGGGCTGGTCTCGGCCGCAAAGAACATCTACCGCTGCGTCGAAAAAGCAGGTTACCAGGTGGCCGACATCGTGCTCGAACCGCTGGGTTCGTCCTTTGCCGTGCTCCACCAGGATGAGAAGGAAGTGGGCGTTGCCCTGATCGACATTGGTGGTGGTACGACCGACATTGCCGTATTCGAGGACAACACGATCCGCCACACGGCCGTCGTGGCTGTGGCGGGAAACAAGGTGACCGACGACATCCGCAAGGGACTCGGTGTCATGCGGGACCAGGCCGAGGCGCTCAAGTGCGAGTTCGGTGTGGCCATGGCCGAGATGGCGCCCGATGAAGAGATTGCCATTCCCGGCGTGGGCGGCCGCAACGAGAAGCGCATCGGTCGCTCGACCCTGGCCCAGATCATCCAGCCGCGCCTCGAGGAGATCCTCGAGATTGCGGCCATCGAAATCAAACGCAGCGGATTCTCCCGCCACCTCTCTGCCGGAGCGGTGCTTACCGGGGGCGGTTCGCTCGTGAAAGGAACGGCCGAATTGGCCGCAGAAATTTTGGGAATGGACGCCCGTATCGGCCGGCCCATGGGTCTTACGGCCGGCCTGGTGCAAGAGGTGTCCGATCCCAAATACGCCACGGGCGTGGGGCTTGTGCTCTACGGTCTGCGCCCGGAAATGATCGGAAACACCCCATTCAGGACCAATCACCTGGACGCATCGGATCACTCGGGAGAGGGTGACAATGTGGTCCAGCGCATCAAGGTCTCGATGAAACGGTGGTTCGATGAGCTCTGAGCGGACATGTGCCACACGGAGCAACCGACCGTCCGGTACGCTCGGCCGGGTCGGTCACCATACAGCCTGATTTACTTCGGAGAAAACCATGGATAACAACTTGTTCAGCAGCCATTTCGCGTTCGACGACGCGGAAAATGAAGAGGCCAAAATCTGCGTCGTCGGCGTAGGTGGCGGTGGCGGCAATGCCGTCAACAACATGATCAGCAAGGGCATCACCGGCGTGGAATTCTACGCCATCAACACGGATTCCCAGGCGCTCGATGCCAACCTGGCTCCCTACAAGATCCAGGCCGGACGCGGTCTGACGAAGGGGCTGGGAGCAGGGGCACGTCCCGGTGTCGGCGCAGAAGCCATCGAAGAAAGTCGGCATGAGCTCGAAGAGGCCATGCGCGGATTCGACATGGTTTTCATCACGGCCGGCATGGGGGGTGGCACCGGAACGGGTGGGGCGCCCATCGTGGCCGCCATCGCCAAGGATCTGGGGATCCTCTCGGTGGCCATTGTAACAAAGCCGTTCCTTTGCGAGGGACCGCGTCGTTCGAAATCGGCCGAGGCCGGTATCGATCTGCTCAAGCAGAACGTGGATACCCTGATCGTCATCCCCAACGAGCGGTTGCTCGACATCGCGGGAGATGACACGTCGATGCTCGAAGCCTTCGGCAAGGCCGACGATGTTCTCTACAACGCTACACGCGGAATTTCCGACCTGATCACGGTCCACGGACTGATCAACCTGGACTTTGCCGATGTCAAGACCACCATGCGCAGTGGCGGCACGGCCCTGATGGGCGCGGCCACGGCTTCCGGGGAAAACCGCGCCGAGCGGGCGGCCCGCGAGGCGCTCTCGAGCCCGCTGCTCGACGGGTTGACCATCAATGGAGCCCGCAACGTGCTGGTCAACATCACGGCAGGCCCCAGCCTGGGGATCCGGGAGGCCACGAAGGCCACGGCCATCATCCAGGAGGAAGCCGGAGACGATGTCGAAGTCATCTTCGGTACGGTCATCGACGAGCGGATGGCCGACGACCTGCGCATCACCGTGATTGCCACGGGATTCGAAAAGGCCAAGACCCAGGCCGTCCCGAAGCCGCGGGAAGTCAAGCTGGATGTCACCCCGCGCTATACGCAGACGGCCATCCCGTACAAGGGAGAGGAAGGGCTTCGGGAGCTGGATACCCCGGCCTACGAACGCCGTGGTTCGCGTCTGGGGCTGGGCGGTGACGGAGGCGCAGAGCCCGATCCGGCCGAACGCCCGACGCGCGTGCGTCGGCTGAATGTGGAGGAAATCTCCCGCAAGGATGAGGAAGGCTCATCCCGGGAGGCCGAAGTGCCGGCGTTCCTGCGCAAGATGATGGACTGATCCATATTCCGGAGCCCTGACCTGCGGCCTGTCTCCGAAGGGTCGTTGTGTCCGCTGGCTCCGAATCCCATCGA
>JAQCDI010000089.1 GCA_027620595.1 Bacteroidota bacterium
GCGGGCCGAAACCGCGTGGCGCCCGGCGAGAACATCTGGGTGGATGTGGATACCCTGATGACGCACGATGTCTGCGGGCCGCCCACGATCGGCATCTTCAAGCGCGAGTTCGGCGAGACGGCCCGCGTCTGGGATCCGGACAAGCTGGTGATCCTGCCGGACCACTACATCTTCACCGAGGACCCGCACGCCCTGCGCAACATCGAAATCCTGCGGGCCTTCGCCAAGGAGCATGATCTGCAGCATTACTATGATGTAGGGACCTCGCGCTACAAAGGCGTGTGCCACATTGCCCTGGCCGAAGAGGGGTTCAACCGTCCCGGTACCGTGCTTTTCGGCACCGACAGCCACTCCTGCACCTCCGGGGCGTTCGGCATGTTCTCTACGGGCGTCGGCAACACCGATGCGGCCCTCATCATGGGCACGGGCAAGATCTGGGTAAAAGTCCCCGAGACGATGCGCTTCGTCTTCGAGGGTGCCCTGCCACCGTGGCTCATGGCGAAGGACCTGATCCTGAGCGTCATCGGGGATATCGGATTTGAAGGGGGCACGTACCGGACCCTGGAATTCGATGGGGAGGCGGTCTTCGACCTGTCCATGGAAGAGCGCATGACGCTGACCAACATGGCCATCGAGGCCGGCGCAAAGAACGGGGTGATTGCGGCCGATCAGCGGACTGTGGAGTATGTCCAATCCCGGACCGACCGCCCGTTCGACCTTTTGTCTTCCGATGCCGATGCCCGCTACATATTCGAGAAGGTCTACGATGTGTCCACCATGGAGCCGGTCGTGGCCAAGCCACATCGCCCCGACAACCGGGCCACGGTTTCCGAGGTGGCGGGTACGAAGCTCGACCGGGCCTACATCGGCAGCTGTACCGGAGGCAAGTTCGAGGACTTCCTGGCGGCAGCCCGCATCCTGGAAGGCGAGCGCGTGCAGGTGGACACCTTTGTGGTACCAGCCAGTACGGAAGTCTCGACCCAGCTCCGGGAACAGACTTCGAACGGCAAGACCCTGTGGCAGGTGTTCGTCGATGCCGGCTGCAAGATGGGGCATGCCTCCTGCGGTGCGTGCCTGGGTGGCCCCGTGGACACCTTCGGGCGAACCCATGGGACAGAGGTGGTCATCTCGACCACGAACCGGAATTTCCCTGGCCGCATGGGCTCCAAGCAATCGGCTGTCTACCTGGCCTCGCCCCTTACCGTGGCCGCCTCCGCCATCCACGGCGTGATCACCGATCCCCGAACCGTTCTGGCCTGACGCTCCCCATGAAAGATCGTATCGAAGGCCGTGCGTACGTACTCGGCGACTCCATTGACACCGACCAGATCATCCCGGCTGCCCACCTGGTCTACAGCATGACCGAACCGGAGGAACGCCGGATGTACGGGCGCTATGCCTGTATCGGGGTGCCCAATGATCAGGCAGGACTCCCCGAAGGCGGCATCCCCCTGACAAAACAGGACGCGTGGAAGAGCGAGTTCACCGTGGTCATCGCCGGCTCGAACTTCGGCTGCGGCTCTTCGCGCGAGCATGCGCCCTTCGCCCTCCAGGAGGCGGGCATAGAGGCCGTCGTGGCCACGTCCTACGCCCGGATCTTCTACCGGAATGCCGTGGATGGTGGCTTCGTAGTGCCCTTCGAGTCGCAGGAGCGGCTCATTGACGTGATCCGCACCGGGGACCGGGTCGTGATCGACGTGCCGGCGGGTACGCTGACCCACGAGCCCACGGGGGAGACGCATCTGCTGCACCCCTTGGGCGATGTGGCCGGCATCCTGCGGGCCGGCAACGTATTCGAGTATGCCCGTCAGGCGGGTTTCATCCGCTGATCCGGATCGATGGCCAAACGACCCCTGCTGCTGACCCGTGCCGACGAAATGCTGTTGGTGTGCATCCTCGTGCTCGCGGAGGAGGCGTTCAGCACGACCATCAAGCAGGAGATGTATCGGCGCGTGCGCAAGCGCATCTCGGTCGGTACGCTCTGGGTGGCGCTCGACCAACTTGCCGCCCGGGGGCTGGTCACGAAGGAAGCCCGCAAGAACCCCGACCGGAAGGGCGGACGTCCGCGTGTCTACTATGCCCTGACGACCCTGGGTCGGAATTCCCTGAAGAAGACCCGAGAGCTGCAGGAGCGGCTGTGGAAAGGAGTCACCCCCGATCCGACGGGCGGGGAGTGAGGGATCACGGTTCGACCGTATCCCGAATCATGAAGGATTCGTGGTGTGTTGATCGATTCCGGACATCTTCCGTATGTTTGTCAACTGTGGAAAGCATTGTAAACACACCGCTGCAGTACCGTCGGCCTGACCGACGAGTCCGATCGTCGAATCGATCCGGACTGGGCCCACGTGCACGTGCAATGCGCTAGTACTGACCTGCCAGTACGTCCAAGCTTGCCAGCGTCGGTCCGTCCGGGATCGACGCTTTTTTTTTGCATTCAGTCCAATCAGTGCCCATGTCCATCATCGTCGCGTTCAGTGGAGGTCTCGACACCTCGTTCTGCGTCCCCTTCCTGCGGGAACAGCACGGGTGTGACATCCACACGGTCACCGTCAACACCGGGGGGATTTCACCGGAAGAAGCCGTGGCCATCGAGGAACGGAGCAAGGAACTCGGCGCCGTAAGCCACCAGTTGGTGGACGGCCGCACCGACCTGTTCCAGCGCTCCCTGCAGTATCTCATCAAGGGCAACGTCCTGCGCGGCGACCTGTATCCGCTCTGTGTGGGTCCGGATCGCGTCGTGCAGGCTGCAGCCCTCGTGGACACGGCCAAGCGCATGGGCATCCGCACCGTTGCGCACGGCAGCACCGGCGCCGGGAACGACCAGATCCGCTTTGATGTGGCCCTTTCGGTCCTCGGCGGGGACCTCGAAGTCCTGACGCCCATCCGCGATGGCAACCTGAGCCGCGCGTTCACTTCGAACTGGCTCAAGGAGCGGGGTATTGCGGTGTCGGCTTCCACCACGACCTATTCGATCAATACGGGGTTGTGGGGCACCACGGTCGGCGGAAAGGAAACGCTCGGCACCGAGCTTTCGCTGCCCGATGAGGCATGGCCCACCGTATCGCCGGCCCAGGCTCCCGATCAGGCGTTGACCCTGCGGATCGGTTTCGACAAGGGCGTCCCGGTTTCGATCGACGGCAAGGCCATGGATCCCGTGGCGGTCATCGAGCACCTCAATGCCGTCGGCGAGGATCACGCCATCGGCCGGGCCATCCATGTCGGAGATACGATCCTCGGCATCAAGGGCCGGGTCGGGTTCCAGGCACCGGCCGCCGCCATCCTGATCCCGGCCCACCGGGAGCTGGAGAAGATCGTACTCTCGCGCTGGCAGCAGTACCACAAGGCCCAACTCGGGGATTTCTACGGGATGCTGCTGCACGAGGCCCAGTACTTTGATCCCATCATGCGGGACCTCGAAGCATTCTTCAACTCCTCGCAGGAAACCGTGACCGGAACCGTGGATGTCCGGCTGTTCAAGGGGAGCGTCTCCGTTCTCGGTTGCGCCTCACCGTTCTCCCTGTTCGACACCGGCGTGGCCACGTACGGTGAAACCAATGATCTGTGGGATGGACGGGATGCCCGCGGTTTCGCACGCATCCTTGGCGTCCAGTCCCTGCTCACCCATCGCGTGCGCGCATCCCAGGAAGGCAAATGAATACGACCCAGGTAACCTACGTATCGTCCACCGCCGCGAAGACCGGCCTCGTCCGCGACGTCACGATCAGTGACTACATCGTGGCCCAGGAAGGGTACTGCATCGTGGTCGAGGCCCTCGAATCGAAGGCCGTCTACAACCAGATTGAATGCGCCGACGGGGAATTCCGCACCATTGCCAAGGGCGACGTATTCGTCGGCGTCCTGGGTGAGCGGCGCGCCCTCAAAGGCTACTCAGGTGTCGTGCCCCGTGTAGCCTTGCCGGGCGATACGCTCAACGTGCTCAACATGGGCGGCATCATCGGCAACTGCGTCAGCGATCACCCGGACCTGGGCCCGGCCCTGAAGGTCAAGGTCATTGGCGCGGCCATGGTCAAGAAGGATGACATGTGGGTGCACGCCCGCCTGCAGGATCATGCGCTGCTTCCCGTGGACTCGCTCAAGGAATCCGTGCCGCTGATTTTCATCTCGGGAACGGCCATGAACACCGGAAAGACGTGGGCCGCCTGTGAACTGGTGCAGCGCCTGACGCGCAAGGGATACCGGGTGGCCGCTGCCAAGGCCACGGGTGCCTCGCTCATGCGCGACGTACAGCTCATCAAACGCCACGGCGCGGTCGAGATTGCCACGTTCACCGACACCGGTGTGGTCTGCTCGACGAACAAGGCCATGGCTCCGGCCGTCAAGGGGATCATCAAGCACCTCAATGACACGGCGCAGCTCGATGCCATCGTGATCGAGCTCGGAGACGGGATCATCGGCTATTACGGGGTGGATGAGCTCTTGCAGGACAAGGAGTTGCAGAAATTTGCCGTGGCGCATGTCGTGGCTGCCGTGGACCTGGCGGGCGTCTGGGCCGTACAGCAGCTGTTCAAGGACCGTTACCACGCCGAGATCACGGTCGTCACGGGTCCCGTGACCGACAACGGTGTCGGTAAACAGTACATTGAGCAGGTCATGGGCATCACGGCGCTCAATGCGCGTGAGGACCCCAACGATATGGGCGACAAAGTGGCCTCGAAACTGCCTCCGCCGAAGAATCCCGAAGCTGTCGCATGAAACGCGCTGCCGTACTGCACGCCGCCGGATACGTCGGGCGATCCCTGATCGATTGCCTCCTGGTGCATCCCCAGCTGGATCTCGTGGCCGCCACGAGCCGCTCCTTCGCGGGCAAGCCGCTCGGAGCGGCCCACCCGCCGCATACCGGTCGCACCGGCCTCGTCTTTTCGGAGACCCTTTCCGATCCGACCAATCTGGATGTGGTCTTCGTGGCGGCGGGTCACGGACAGGGAGCCGCCGCCACGGGCGAGCTCCGGGACCAGGGCTACACGGGTCTGGTGATCGACATGAGCGCTGACTTCCGGTTGCCCGATCCGGCCGCCTATGAGGCCCGCTACGGGGCCCCACACCCGCGTCCGGACCTGCTCGCGGGAGCCTGGTACGGTCTGCCCGAGATCACGGGTCCGCCACCTGCCGGGACGACGCTGATTGCCAATCCGGGCTGCTTCGCATCGGCAGTATCCCTTGCGCTGCATCCGTTTGCGGGTGTGGAAGGATTCCACTTCCACGTCACGGCCGTCACCGGGGCTTCGGGCTCCGGCGCGCTGCCCTCGGCCACGACCCATTTCCCGGACCGAGATGGCAACATGCGGGCCTACAAGGTTTTCGGGCATCAGCACGAAGCCGAGATCGACCGCATGGCGCCCGGCCTGCCGTACGCCTTCGTTCCCGTTTCCGGTCCGTGGACGGCCGGCATCTGGGGCACGGCGCAGTCCATCGTGCCTGCCGGGGTTGACGTCTCTGCACTCTTCGAGGCGTGCTATGCCGACAAACCCCTGATCCGGCTCTGGCCGGGTCAGCTCCCCGAACTGCGCTGGAGTGTGGGTTCGCCCTTTACCGATATCGGATGGAAACAGAGCTCAGACCGGCTTGTGGTCGGCTTTGCCCTGGACAACCTGATGAAAGGCGCGGCCTCGCAGGCCATCCAGAACGCCAATCTTGCCTTTGACTGGCCGGAAACCACCGGCCTGTTGCCTTGACCTTCTTGCCCTGAAATCCAATCCTGACCTGAGACCGACACGACGATGACGACGAACGCCGAATGGATGGCGCTGGAAGACGAAACCCAGCTGGCTACCTACAAGAAATGGCCGATCGCCCTGGCCAAGGGATACGGTTCGACCGTGGAGGATGTCGAGGGACGTACCTACCTCGACCTCTATGGCGGGCACTGTGTGGCTTTCCTGGGTCACAATCACCCCCACGTGGTGCAGGCCATCAAGGACCAGGCCGATCAGTTGCTATTCTATTCCAATGCCGCCTACGCCCCGGCTCGCGCCCGCGCTTCGGCCCGGCTGGCCCGCATGGCCCCGGAAGGCATGAGCAAGGTGTTCTTCATCAACTCGGGGGCCGAGGCCAACGAGTCGGCCATGAAAATTGCTCGCAAGGCCACGGGCCGCGCCAACGTCGTAGCTGTCGAGGGAGATTTCCATGGCCGCACGCTGGGCGCCCTGGCCACGACGTGGGAAACGCAGTACCGGAAAGGCTACGAGAAGGCCTTCGGGCCCGTGACGTTCATTCCCCTCGGAGACAGTGAAACGGCCCGTGAGGTGATCCTGCGCGAGCAGCCGGCCGCCGTCATCATCGAGCCCATCCAGTCGATGGGCGGCATGCGTACGGCCCCGGTAGAGTATTTCCAGACTCTCGAAGCAGCCTGCCGGGAAGCGGGATCGATGCTCATTTTCGACGAGGTGCAGACGGGTGTGGGACGCACAGGCGCGTTCACCTATGCCCAGCTCATCGGTGTGCGCCCCCACATGATTACCCTGGCCAAGAGCCTCGGTGGCGGCGTCCCGGTGGCAGCCGTCCTCATCGATGATGCTGTTGCGGCCAAGGTGGGCTACGGGGAGCAGGGCACGACCTTCGGCGGAGGCATGCTGGCCATGGCGGCCGTGGATGCGGCGCTTGAAGTGGTGGAAAACGAGCACCTGTCCCAACGGGCCCGCTTCATCTGGGACACCTTGGAAGCCGGTTGCCGTGAGCGCGGTCTGCGTTGCCAGGGCGCCGGATGCCTCATGGGCATCGACTTCGGTCAGCCCGTGGGACCCATCATCGCCGGCCTGCGGGCCAAAGGCATCCTCACGGGGGGATCGGCCGACCCCAACATCATGCGGCTCATGCCCCCCGCGGTCCTCACGGCCGAGGAAATCGGCTCCTTCTTTGCTGCCATTGACGAGATCCTGGTGGCGGCATGAGGCACCTGCTCGACTGGCTGGATATCGACGACGCCACCTGGCAGGCCTGCATCGACGAGGCGCTGGCCTTCGAGCGGGACCGTTCGCGGGATGCTGACCGTTTCCTGGGCCGGGCCCTGGGCTTGGTGTTTTTCAATGACTCGCTGCGGACCCGCGTTTCGATGGAACTGGCGGCGCGTGAGTTGGGGGCGAACCCCGTGACCGTCACCCCGGGCTCTGGAACGTGGGGTTTCGCCTGGGACGAAGGCGTGGCCATGACCGGAGGGGAAGCGGAGCACATCAAGGAAGCCGTCGGGGTCCTGTCCCGTTATTGCCACGGTCTGGGCGTCCGGCTCTTTGCCGGCGGTACGGACCGTGCCCTGGATGTGAGCGATGCCCGGCTGAAGACGTTTGCTGCTGCCTCGACGGTGCCGGTGCTGAACCTGGAATCCGCTGCCCGCCACCCCTGTCAGGCCCTGGCCGATGCCTCGGTCCTGTACCGCTACTTTGACGGGGAAACGGTGGGCCGCAAGTTCGTCCTCACCTGGGCCTGGCACCCCAAGGCGCTGCCCATGGCTGTGCCCAACTCCACGCTGTTGATGGCTTCCCGTCTGGGCATGGACGTGACCGTGGCCCGCCCGGAAGGCTTCGAGCTGGATGATTCGGTGATGGAAGCTGCGCGCCGTCAGGCGGCGGCCCACGGCGCAACGGTAACCGAAACCACCGACATGGACGCCGCCATGGACGGCGCGCAGATCGTCTACGCCAAGGCGTGGGGCGGCAACGAGCGCTACACCGATCCCGAGGCCGAAGTCGCACGCCGCAACAGCCACAAGGACTGGTGCGTGACGGCCGAGCGCATGGCCAAGACCGACATCGCGTCCTTCATGCATTGCCTGCCGGTACGGCGGGGGGTGGTGGTCGAGGATGCCGTGCTGGACGAGGGGCCTTCGCTGCACCTGGACCAGGCCGAATTCCGCCTCCACGCCCAGAAGGCCATCCTGTCCATGCTTTGGGGTGCCCTCTAAGCCCATGAAGCGATCCGTCATCAAACTCGGAGGCGCCCTGCTCGAGGAAGACCTGTCCCCGATGTGGGAGGTCCTGCCCGACCTGCAGGCGCAGTCGGAAGTCGTGATCGTGCATGGTGGCGGACCGCAGACCACGGCCGTGGCCGAGCGGTTGGGCCATACACCCACCATTGTGGAAGGCCGTCGCGTGACCACGGACGTGGACCTGGACATCCTCAACTGGGTGATCCGCGGCGAACTGAACTCCCGGCTGGTGGCCAAGGCTGGTGCGCGCGGCATCCGGGCGGCCGGTGTCAGCGGCGCGGACGGTCCCACGCTGCTGGTCCACAAGCGTCCGCCGTGGCAGGTGGACGGGCGAACCGTGGACTTCGGCCACGTGGGGGATGTGGACCGGGTAGATCCGACCCTGCTCCTGACACTGCTGCAAGCCGGCATCCTGCCGGTGGTCAGTCCACCCGGTGTGGACACCGCCGGTCACCGCTACAACGTGAATGCCGATACCGTGGCCCTCGAAGTGGCCCTGGCCATCGGGGCGTCCGAACTCCTGCTGCTCACCGGGTCCGGCGCCGTCTGGGACCGCAACAGCCAGCCGATGCGCCGCCTGGACCGGGCCACCGCCAAGCAGGGCGTCTCGGAAGGCTGGATTGCCGGCGGCATGAAAGTGAAGACGGACATCGGGTTTGCGGCCCTGGAACGCGGGCTCTCCGAAGTCTGGATTGCCCATCCCGCGTCGCTGGCCCGGCGCACGAATGCGACGAGACTCGTGCCATGACGGATCGCTTCGACATCGCACCCGATGGATCGGCGGCGGCCGCCGA
>JAQCDI010000090.1 GCA_027620595.1 Bacteroidota bacterium
TTGGCATTTGTCGGTTTTCCGGAAGGTATTTACGAGCACTCCCGGAAGGCTCGGCACGCAATCTGCTTTACGTTTCCCCCGTCGAAGCCGTGACATCCCCAATCTTGCAAAGAACAACCCTGTTACGGGCGAACCGCGGTCGTTGCCGCTCGCGGGTCATGTACACCTTGGATGGTGTCCTTACCCATGTGTTACGAGGCATCACCCCCCATTTGTTTCCACAGAAACCGGTCTGCATGCGCGGTTCGCCCACAAAAAAAGGCCGACAGGCAGCGCGAGCGCCTGTCGGCCCGGGATCGGAAACGCAGGGTCCAAGGAAAAAAACCTTCACATCCTGCACTTCCTGCCGAATGTGTCCGACTCATCATCCCCCCACGGGTGATGAAACCCAGGACACAAACGATCAATCACCATCGACAGGGACCGCGAAGGTTTCGGGTCCCTTGCGCAAGAAAACGAACTTCTTTGCTTCCGTGCGCCGACGGATACATGCAGAAAATCGTGACCATTCAACGTCCGTGCGGAAATCGGATTGTACTGTTTTTGTACCGCCGGGTGGTGTTGCTGCTCAATGACTTGCGGGTTGTTTGACGAATCATGTATCCTCTCGATGACCTCCCATCTCCATCCCCATGCCGAAGCTTTCGTTCGCACTTCAGGGTTCCATCGAAGTGCCGAACTCGGAATCAATTCCCATTCCGATCTTGCACTGGATGCGATTTCTGATTTGTTCGAACGGGATTCTTCGGACGCATCCGTTAGCTGCGCTCACCGCCCGCTCGGCGCGCTGACGTCCACACGGGCGGGGGCGTTCTTGACCCAGGTGTCGAGCCAGGTGTTCATCTCCCACAGCATGTGGAGCAGGGATTCGCGGGCGCGGTAGCCGTGCGATTCGTGCGGCAGCATGACCAGGCGGGCGGTGGCGCCGTTGCCCTTGAGGCCGTGGTAGAAGCGCTCGCTCTGGATGGGAAACGTACCGGAGTTGTTGTCGGCCATGCCGTGGATCAGGAGGATCGGCTCATTGACCTTGTCGGCGTGCATGAATGGGCTCATGCCAAAGTAGACCTCGGGCGCTTCCCAGAAGGTGCGCGGCTCGGCCTGGAAGCCGAAGGGCGTCAGCGAGCGGTTGTAGGCGCCGCTCCGCGCAATGCCCGCCCGGAACAGGTCGGAGTGCGCAAGCAGGTTGGCCGTCATGAACGCGCCGTACGAGTGACCGCCCACGGCCACCCGATCCCGGTCCACCACGCCGCGGCGCACGCCTTCATCGATCACCGCCTCGGCATTCTGCACCAGCTGCTTGATGAAGGTGTCGTTCGGCTCCTGGTCCCCCTCGCCGATGATCGGCATCGAGGCATTGTCGAGCACCGCATATCCTTGTGTCACATAGGGTACCGCGCCCCAGTAGGACACCCGTTTGAACTGATACGGCGATCCCGAGACCTGACCGGCGGCGTCCGCGCTCTTGAACTCGCGCGGGTAGGCCCAGACCAGCGTCGGCAGCGGCCCGTCCCGCTCGGCATCGTAGCCCGCCGGGAGGTACAGCTCGGCTGTCAGCGGTACGCCGTCGGCCCGCTCGTAGGTGATCATCTCCTTCGAAATCCCGTCCATTTCCGGATAGGGATGCGGGAAATTCGTGACAGCCACGACGTCTTCTGAACCCACCGTGCGCCGGAAATAGTTCGGCGGCTCGGACGTGGATTCGCGCAGGGTCAGGAACGTGCCGGCCTCCGCATCCAGCCATCCGGCAAACCGCTCGTAGTACGGCGCCTCGGAGCGGAACAGCTTCTCCGTCTCCCCACTCGCCAGGTCGTAGCGACGCAGGAAGGGCCGGTTGCCCTCGGGCGAGGCGCCGGCGCCGGTCAGATACAGGGTTCGCCCGTCATCAGAAGTCATCAACAGCCGACGACCAGAGGCATCCGACTCGGCCATCGGCGAGCCGGGATTGTTGTAGGCGTCCTCGTACGAATAGTCGAAGATGGTCTGGATGGCGATCCGGGTGCCGTTCGTGGGCACCTTGTACGTGCGGAACTGGCGCGACGACGTCCATCGTTCGCTGATCAGGGCATAGCCTTCATCACTCCAGACCGTGCCGGCGTAACGGAGCGGCAGCTCGATCAGGGTCAGGGGTTCGCCCGAAAAGGGGTGCGGCCATTCCCGCACTGCGTCCCGGACGGCCGCTTCGGCATTGCCATCCCCTCCATCAAGCGCTTCGACCCAGGCCAGCGTGGCGTCGGCATCCTGCCGCCATCCGATGCTGCGGATACCCGTTGTCACGGAGCCGAAACCGGTCGGTACGTTTTCCTGGAGCGGCAGGTCGGCAATCATTTTTACGGGCGAACCGTCGGCCGCCACGACGTCAATGCGATTGGGGAAGCTGCCCCACGTAACCAGAAAGGAGAAAGGCCGGTGGATCGTTTCCAAAAGGATGAACCGGCCATCGGGTGACGGGTCCATCGAGCGGATCATCCCCGTGTGGCCGAGGTCCTCAACCGATCCGTCGACACCGACGGCCAGCAGGTCGGCCTGCGCCAGCCACTCGAAGAGGTCCTCATCGTAGGGCGTCTCGAGGAGATCCTGGTAGGTGCGGGCCGGCGCGGCCTCTCCCATATTTTCCTGGATCACGGGGGTGGCCGGAACGTCCGGCGCCTGGGGCATGGCGCCGCGTGAGGCCGCGACGGCCCGCACCAGCACCGTCCGACTGTCGGGCATCCAGGTGAACATCGACCCAGCCACGCCATTGAGCGGCCGCTCCAACAGACGCGAGGCCGATGCGGCGGCGACATCCAGCTGCCACAGCTCGATGTGCCCTGGCATTGTCACCGAGAACACGTAATGCGCCCCGTCGGGCGACCATGAACCACCTCCGATCCGTCCCTCTGCGGGAATGCCGGACACCGGTCGTTCTTCCTCGCCCTCGACCGTGGTCAGGGCCATGCCGGTGTAATAGCTGCTCCGGCTGGGGCCGTTCGTGCGCGGATTGATGCGCGTGCCGGCCAGCCGCAGTTCAGGCTCGGCCAGCTCGGCAATCGTGGGGACCGAGGCACTGGCCAGCAAGAGGAGGGTCTGCCCGTGCGGGCTCACATTGACCGAGGGCGCGGACGGCGCATCAACCAGTTGACGCAGCGCGTCCACCGGCACCTGGTAGCCATCCTGGGCGGCAGCCGGAAGGAGGAGAACGAACGACAGGATCAGGGAGGCAAGGAAACGATGCACGGCGGCCTCAAGAGATGGGTTGACGGGAGTCGATCCCGATATATAGCACCCCGACGCAACGTGGGCAACCCGTCCAGGTCCGGTGCACGGGCCCTAGTTACGCCGCAACGCCTGCCGGTCCCGCGTCTGCGCCGTACCGATATGCTTCAGGCCCCGCTCTTCCATCGACGCGTGCAACTCCTTGAGCACGGATCGGGCCAGGGAGGCCCGCAGGTATGGAATCTTGCGCTTGGCACCCGTGAAGTAGATGCGGTACGGGTGGACGAGCAGTCGGACATAGTCCCCACCGACCGGCGCCACCTCCAGATCCACCTCTATCGCATAGACGCCCCACTGCCTGAACGCCCGGGATTCGGTGGCCACCACGTTGTCCGTAACGGCATCCTTTACCGTCCATCCGGCGTCCTCCAGTCCCTCACGGATCGTGTCCAGGATCACGGCGCGTTCCTCATCCGCTCCCGCGGGAGCGGCCGCCGTGACTTCATAGTCCCGGTAGAGGGGCGAAAGCCGTGGACTGCAGCCGGTCAGCAGCAGCAGCATGATCAGTCCGGCAACCCTCATTTTCCTTCCCAGAAAAGGGTGATGACATCCGACGAGGAATCCACGGGGTGCAGGTGGACCACGAACGGGCTGTTGAACCACTGGACCAAGGGCGACGCATCGATACGCCGCACCTCCGTCGGATACGCCTCACAGTCATCACCCGGATCATCGTGGATCACGTGCACACCTAGCTGTGGCGGCATCGACAGGGCCACGGCCTCATCGGCCAGCAAGCGGAATCCGTGCTCCATGCAGCCGCCCGAATACGCCACCGTGAGTTCGATGTCGTTGCCGACAAACCGTGCCTGACGCAAGTCGAATGGCGTTCCACGCAGATCCTCGCGCTCGAATCCCCCGATCTGCACCGCGCCGTTTCCGGGGGGCAATTGTCCGTCGGGGTCCTGGAGGGACTCAGCATCACAGGCTGTGAGCAAGAGCACAAGGAAAAGGGGGGCGAACCGCATGGTAACCGGTCAGGCTGAAGGAGACTCGCTGTCAGGATACATCATCCATTCCTTCGGGTCCGGAGGGAGGGTGCGGAATGCCGCAACAGGGCAGTCAGTCGTCAGCAGTCCCCGGCGGACGGGGGTTCACCCGGTCATCTGGGATACGGGCGAACCTACTTTCCGGCGCAGGAAATCCAGGTAAAGGGCGTTGAACTGCCCGGGGCGCTCCTGCATCGGAACGTGCCCGCATTGGTCAATCCAGTGCAGTTCGCTGTCGGGAATGCCTTCCTTGAACGTGGTGGCCACATCGGGTGGCGTGATCTCATCCTGCTTTCCCCAGATGAGCAATGAAGGAGCCTTGATCCGGTGCAGATCGTCCCGGATGGAAGCCTTGTCCACGGCGCGGGCAAACTTGATCAGACGGATGGCTTTCTCGCGGTCCGTGATGATGTCGATGACGTCGTCGAGCAATTCGTCGGTCACATGGACGGGGTCGAAGAACGTCTTCTCCACGCGCGGGCGCAGGTAATTCTTGTCGGAGCGACGCATGACCGATGAGGACATCTCCACTTCGTAGATCCCCGACGCGCCGGAAAGCACCAGCGCAGCCACGCGTTCGGGATACTGCATGGCGTAGATGGCGGCCACATGTCCGCCGAAGGAGTTGCCCGTAACCACCGCCTTTTCCAACCCGACCAGATCGGTGAACCTGCGAACGAAGTCCACGATGCCCTGAAGATCGGCGTCCCGGAGCTTGATCGTGTACATGGGCAGGACAGGACAGACAATCCGGTAGCCCGCTTCGGCCACCGCAGGAATCAGGTTCTCCCAATTCCCGACGGTTCCCATCATGCCGTGCAGCAGGAGCACGGGGGTGGCCTTTGAATCGGGGCCGGCCTCCGCATAGCGGATCCCGTCCACCTCTTTCATTACATACGATGAACCTGCCATGGAAAGGGCGGTTGGTCTTGGGCCGCATGGGCAGCCGGGAAGTGTCCGTTCCGATGGGCGGAAAATAGGGGTTGACCGGATAACTCTCCCAAGAGGAATTCCCGACGCGCCGGAATATTCCCGCAACCCCGGCATTCAACCCTTTCTTCAAGGAAACCACGCACAAGGATTTCAGAAACTGGTTGCCAAGCGTGTGTTACAACCGTATTTTAGGTGTTCTGGCCTCATTCCCGAATGGTCGGGCAGGCTGCAAAACAACAGGTAACAGATATGCCCTGCGGTCGCAAACGCAAACGTCACAAGATTGCCACGCACAAGCGCAAGAAGCGCCTGCGCAAGAACCGGCACAAGAAGAAAGGGAAATAAGCCCTGATGATGCGTTTTGCGGCCGGCTTCGCATGAGCGAAGCCGGCCAGCATTTCCCATCATCTTTTCCCGCCCGTCCGGATTTTCCAGAAACTGCTTCCGGTTGCCTGCGGTACAAGTATCGTGGGCTTTTTTGTCGGGTCCCATTGCCCGACACCCGGAACCGGAGATCCGGTCTTCCGCCCCGGACCCGGGTGCCCCATGTTCATCATCGGCATCCCGTTCCATTCCATCCCGGAGTAGCACCATGAAGGATTCAGCAGGCAAAACCATCCGCACCGGAGCCATTGGCGTACTGATCGGAGCCGCCGCGGGATTCACGCTGGGTTTGCTGTTTGCTCCGGAAGAGGGCAAGAAGCTGCGACGGAAACTGGCCTATCAGCTCGAGAACCTCGGCAGCACCGTATCTGACCTGATCGACCGGGCCATTTCCGAGCCCGAACCGAGCGAAGCGCGCCGTGAAGCGGACGCC
The DNA here is from genome assembly GCA_027620595.1 of Bacteroidota bacterium. Taxonomy (GTDB): domain Bacteria; phylum Bacteroidota; class Rhodothermia; order Rhodothermales; family UBA10348; genus JAAZVD01. Next base: position 5,992 of record JAQCDI010000090.1, read on the forward strand.
ATGATCCGGGACGCCAACGAAAAGGCCAGCGTGATCCGTAACGACATCGACGCCTTGCTCGACGAAATCCGTCACAAGCCCTCCGAAGGCTGATCCCCCTAGCCTCCACGCCCGCCCACCCCGGATCCCGTCATGCCGAATTTCTCCATTCTGCTCCCTCCGGCAGAGGGCAAACAGGAAGGGGGCAATCCCTTCGCTCCAGACATGTTCGACTACCGTACGTCGAACACGTTCAACTACTTCCACCTGCTCAATCCCGAACGGCGCCAGCTCATCGACCACCTGCACGGGGTCATCAACGGCGGCAAGGCAGACTTGGAAGCTTTGTTCAACGTGAAGGGGGAAAACCTGGAAAAGGCCATCGCCGCCAACCTCGGGATCTACAAGGCGCCCCTCATGTCCGCCCTGGATCGCTATTCCCCGGGTGTCATGTACCAGGCCATGGATTTTCCGGGACTGCCCACAGGCGCCCAGCGCCGTCTTCTTGAGGAAGGCATCATCTTTTCCGGCATGTTCGGCCTGCTCCGCCCGGACGACCTGATCCCGGACTACAAACTCAAGATGGACGCCAACCTGCCCGGCATCGGCAAGCTGTCGGCCTACTGGCGGGATGCCGTGAGCAAACAGCTCAACAAGACCATTTCCGGTCGTTTCGTCTGGAATTTCCTGCCCTCCATCCACGAGGAAGCCTGGACCAACGAAGTGACCTATGCGGCCATGGTGCGGGTCAAGTTCTTCAAGCGGGTCCGCAAGAGCGATGAGCTGCAGCCGGTCACGCACGGCGTGAAGCCGCTGCGCGGCAAGCTGGTCAACTTCATCGTCAAGGAAACCGTCGAGAATCTTGAGCCGCTCATCGAGTGGAAGCATCCAGACGGCTACCGTTGGGATGAATCGCTATCTTCCTGGGACGAGGACAGCCGCACGCACGAATTGGTCATGATCAAGCGCGGCTGATGGCCCCGAATGACCCGGCGTCCCGGCGCTGATTCCCGTTCCTGTCATGACGCGTCCCGTAATCATCGGTCTGGCCGGAGGATCCGGCTCGGGCAAAAGCACCATTCTGCATCGCCTGCTGGCCGATCTGGGTCCGGAGCGGGTCTCCGTGCTCGAACACGATGCCTACTACCGGGATCAGACCCATCTACCCGTCGAGGAGCGCCAGCGGGTCAACTACGATCACCCCGACTCACTGGAAACCGGATTGCTCGTTTCCCACATCGAGGCGTTGCTCGATGGCCAGTCGGTCGAGAAGCCGGTCTATGACTTTACCCGGCACACGCGGGCGGAGCGGACCATTTCCATCCGGCCCACGCCCATCATCATTGTCGAGGGTATCCTGGTCCTGGCCGAGACCGGACTCACCGACCGGATGGATATCAAACTGTTCGTGGACACGGACGATGACATTCGCCTGATCCGGCGCATCCGAAGGGACATGGTGGAACGGGGGCGAACCCTGGAGTCCATCCTCGAGCAGTACGAAACCACGGTGCGGCCCATGCACATCGAGTTCGTGGAGCCCTCCAAGCGCCGCGCCGACGTGATCATCCCTCGCGGTGGCCACAATGAAGTGGCCTTCGACATGGTCCTCTCGCGGATCCGCTATCTGTCCCAGGAGCACCGCCTGGAAGCACTCATCCGTCCGCCAGCCGGATCAGGTCACTGATCCCTTTGAGGACCAGGTTGCGGTCGCAGGCCCAGTCCACCCGCAGCTGCTCGTTGATCCACGCACCCCATCCTCCGGTGGTCACCACGCGGAAGTCGCCCGTCTCTGCAGCCTGGATCCGCCGCACCATGCCGGCCACGCTGTCCAAGAGGCCGTGGAGGATCCCGGACTGCAGGGCTGCCTTCGTGGATCGCCCGACGGGAGAATCCGGCAACTGCAGGTCCACCTTAGGCAACTGGGCCGTCCCCACCCCCAATGCATCCCGCATGAGTTCCACGCCGGGACCGATCACCCCACCGGGATAGGATCCGTCAGGACGCACCACTTCCATGTTGACAGCCGTCCCGGCATCCACCACGATGACGCCCGTACGTCCCGGCTCGCCGAACCGGACCCACCCTCCCACGGCCGCTGCAATCCGGTCGTGCCCAAGGGTCTGCGGTGTTTCGTAGGCCAAGGAGAGCGGAAGTCTGGATGTGTGATCAAAAAACCGGAGGTCGGCGCCGGTCACGCTGCGCACGACACCCGCCAGGCGGTCCCGCTGTGCGGGGACCACTGACACTGCACCCGCCCGGGAAACCGGTTCGCCGGCCACGAATTCCCGCAGCAAGGTCAGGGGATGGGCATCGTGGGCAATCCGGATGGTGCGGACCACCTCGCCCGGAATACGTCCGGCGCCCGAAGTGGGATCGAAGAGTCCCACCTTGGAAGCGCTGTTGCCGATGTCAATCAGGAGCCACATGATCAGATCCGGGCAGGTCAGGGAGAGGCAGGTGGACGAAGCGAAACGTCGCCCGAATGTACCACGATCCGACCGGATTCGGTGTCCAGGATCAGGCCGCCTGAAGCATCCACGCCATCCAGTCGGCCACTCCGGCCATCCTGGAGGGTCACCAGCGCGCCGACGCCTTCCATGCGGGCCATGTAGGCGTCCAACAGCCCCGCCTGGGGCAGGGCGAGGACACGGTCCATTTCCGTCATGAGCCGCTCGAATACGGCTTGACGGTCGAACCGTTGTCCGGACTCCAGCAGCAGGGACGTCGGGGGTGTGGCCAACCCGTCGGGAAACTCCGATTCG
>JAQCDI010000091.1 GCA_027620595.1 Bacteroidota bacterium
GGGGGGCGGCCTCGGAGCCGGCCAGGCGCCGCCGCCGATCCCGGTTGCCTTCCTCGGCAACGGCAACGACGGGAAGGGCCAGCAGGGAGTCCACGCGCGCGCCGAGATCGGCGGCGGCGCCGTACAACGACAGGATGCGACGCCCCAGCAGGTATTGCTCCGTGAGGTCATCTTTCGAGACCCCCTCGGCTTCCACGGCGGGGTCGGAAACGAGGTCGAAACCGGCCTCGGCCTGCCATGAGCCAATGGTGAGCCGAGCCACATAGGATCCGGGTACAGCGCGCAGCATCCCTGCCGACTCGCCGTTGCCTCGGGGCGGACCATCGACCGAGAAATCCCAGATGAAGCGGTTCAGGCCCTGCTTGGTGTCCAGGCCCGGAATGCGGATCGGAGCCCGACCCGGTCCGCGCATGCCCTGGGCCGGAGCATCCGCCTGCCGCTCCGGTTCGTTGTGATAGCGCCGGACGACCTGTCCTTTGTGGAGGATCTCCAGGGTGATGTCCGAGGTCTGGTCCTGCGTGAGCCAATAATCCAGGACGGCGCCGGCATTCGTGTATTGCGGATCGGCCGGACCGGCTCGGCGGGCTGAACGGCGGTACAGCACCACCCGCACCGGGGAACGCAACAGGTTGACTTCGGGCTGGGTCCATTCCCGCAGGGGCTGGATGCCGTCCATGATCCAGAAACCACGGCCCATCGTTGAGAGCACGACGTCACCGCGCATGATGCGGATATCGGTGATCGGAGAGGCCGGAAGTCCCTGGTCGAACCGCTCCCACGTCATGCCGCCATCGAGAGAGACGTACAGCCCGTACTCGGTACCGGCAAACAGCAGGCCCGGTCGGACAGGATCCTCCCGGACCACGCGCACCGGCGTATCGTCCGGAATACCCGCCGTGATGCGGGTCCAGGTGGCACCAAAGTCGTCGGTCCGGTAGGCATACGGCTGGAAATCACCCAGCAGGTACCGATAGCCAGCTACAAAGGCCGTTCCGGCCGCATGTGGGCTGGGGTCGATGTTCTGTATGCGGCCCTCGGGGGGCATGTCCGGCGGTGTCACGTCGATCCAGGTCTGCCCACCATCCCGCGTCACGTGGACCGGCCCGTCATTGGCCCCGGTCCAGATCACCCCGGCCTGAACCGGGGATTCCTCGATGACATACAGGGTGGAGTAATGCTCTTCCCCTGTCACATCGCGGGTTATCGGTTCGCCCGAAACCATCTGCCGCTCGGGCCGGAAGGCTGTCAGGTCCGGGCTGATGGTCTGCCAGGTGATCCCGCCGTCGGAGGTGCGATGCACGTACTGGCTGCCGTTGTAGACCACATCGGGATCATGCGGTGAGACCTCGATGGGCACGGTGCGCTGGAAGCGGTAGGGCAGCTCGGCCGGGTTGCGCCCGTACATGTAGACACCACCCACCCAGTAGTTGCGGGACTGGCCCGTACGGCGGGAGAACAGGTAGAATTGCCCCTTGCAGTTCGAGTAGACCACATCCGGCTCGCCCGGCTTGGGCACGGCCGGACCGGTTTCGCACCCGCCCACGTCTTCCCAGTAAGCCTCCGGTCCGCTGACACGGTTCCCCGTGGCGTTGGATGGCACGGCAATGGTCGTGTTGTCCTGCTGCCCGGCGTAGAGCCAGTACGGGTCCCGGTCGTCCAGGTCCACCTGGTAGAGCTCGGCCGTGGGCTGGTTGTGCTGGGTGGACCAGGTCACCCCTGCATCGAAGGTCACGTTGGCACCGCCGTCGTTGGACTGGATCCAGATGCGGGAATCGTCCGGGTTGATCCAGATGTCATGATTGTCCCCGTGCGGCGTGTCCCGTCGCTGCCAGTTCTTGCCCGCGTCGTCGGAGATGAAGAAGCGCGTGGAGCTGACAAAGATGCGATCCGCGTTGCTCGGGTCCACGTCGACATTCGTGTAGTAGAACGGCCGGTCCATGAGGCCCCGGTAGTTCGAGACCAGATGCCAGGTTTCCCCCTCGTCGTTGGAGCGGTAGAGGCCTTCCATCTCCGGCTTGGTCTCCACCAGTGCATACACGCGGCTCGGGTCATCCGGCGAGACGGCAAAGTCGATTTTTCCAATCAGGTTCCGGGGCAACCCGTCCGTCTTCATGGCCCAGGTAGCCCCGCCGTCCCGGGAAACGTAGATGCCGTCTTCGGAACCGTCATCCCCGCTGATGATGGTCCAGGGCTTGCGCTCGGCCCGCCACATGGACGCATAGATGGTGTTGGGATCCGTCGGATGCAGCTCGAGGTCGATGCCTCCGGTCTTTTCCGAAACGAACAGGACATGGTCCCACGTCTCCCCACCGTCGAGCGTCCGATATATCCCGCGCTCGGCGTTGGGCTTGAACGGGTTGCCCAGCGCAGCCACCCAGACCACTTCGGGGTTGGTGGGATGAACCACGACGGCGCCAATCTGCCCGGTCTCCCGCATTCCCTTGAATGTCCAGGTCGTTCCGCCGTCCTCGGACTTGTAGAGACCGCGGCCGATGATCACGTTGCTGCGGATACCGTCCGATCCGGTGCCAACATAGATGACATCCGGATCGCTGTCTGCCACATCCATCGAGCCGATCGAACCGGTCTCGAAGAAGCCATCCGACACATTGACCCAGTTCGTGCCGCCGTCGGTGGTCTTCCATACGCCGCCGCCCGTTGCCCCCATGAAAAAGGTGCGCGGGTGCGCCCGGTGTCCGGCCACGGCCGTCACCCTGCCGCCCCGGGAAGGTCCCACGTAGCGGAACGAGAGATCCGCGAATTGATCGGCAAGGGACGGAGACTCCTGGGCCGTACCTGTATGTGCCGACAGGCAGAGAATCAGGGAAGCGACAAGAAAGCGCATGAAGAGAGAAGACAGGGTTGAAATGGATCCCGAAACCTAGCGCGCTACGCACCCGGGATCAACTGAACTCCAACCCCATTCGCTTGAGAAGCTCCTGGAAGCGCGGGTCCCTGCGCATGGCTTCTGGAACCGAATCATCCCCGGCAATGATCGAAACGGCGCCCGGATTCATTTCGAAAGCCCGGTACAGCATTTCAAAAGCCGTATCCAGATCTCCCAATACACCATATACGATGGCTTTTTCCTTGAGATTGGAATCGGTATCCGGCACATCGATCATGATGGATACCGCTTCCAGCTTGTTGCCTGCCATGGCGTGACCCCAGGCCAGGCCCATGATCAGAACGGAATCATCCCCTTCCAGATCGACCGCTTTCTGGAAAGCGGCCACCGCTTCGGTGGTTCGACCGAGCAGGGCCATGCCGTACCCGATGTTGTAATAGGACCACGCGTCATCGGCTTTCATCTCGAGGATCTTGCGGCTCTCGGCCACGGTCTCCTCGTACATTCCGATGAAGAAATAGACGTCAGCCAGACGCTGACGCGTGGAAATGTCCAACGGATCGAGGGCCACCGCCCGTTTGGCGGATGCCAGCGCTTCTTCGGGTCTTCCGAGACGGTAGAGAAGGTTGGCATAGAGCGAATGAGGCAGCGCTTCACCCGGAGCAAGGCTGATGGCCCGCTCGAGGAGCGCTTCAGCATCCTGGAAGCGCAATTCGTCCTGTGCGACGCCCGAAAGCGCAACAATGGCTTCGGGAAGGTCCGGGTTCAGCGCACCGGCCCGTTCCGCGGCGGCTTTTGCGTCGGCCTGTCGCTCGGAAGCTGTCCAAACGCCCCGGCTTATTCCCCACTGATAAGTGAAGCTCAATTCTGCGTGCGCTTTGGCAAAATCAGGCGCCATCAGGGTTACTTGACGCAGCATTTCCGACGCCGCCCTCAAATCCTCAGGGGTATTCAGGTTGCGCGCCTTGTAGACGCCCCGAGTAAACAAGTCATAGGCTTCCTGGGACACCTCTTCTGACACCTGCAACCGGGCCCTGTCCTCGGCTGTCAACGTAGCCTCAAGGGCCTCCGCGATCTGTTGCGACAGATCGGACTGGATGGCAAAGATGTTTTCTACCGTCAGCTCCTCATCGTAGGAATCCGACCAGATCTGTGCGCCCGAAGACGCATCCAGCAGGGAGGTATTGATCCGGACCCGATTCCCGGCTTTCTGAACCGACCCTTCGAGCAGGTTGGCCACGCCGAGTTCCTGCGCAATTTCCGAGAGTGGCTTGGTGGTATTGGCGTACTGCATGACCGAAGTACGCGAGATGACGGTCAAATCGGCAATCCTGGACAGCTGGGAGAGCACGTTGTCGTGGATTCCGCCGGCAAAAGCGGCGGCCTCCTCATCGGTCGTACCACCCAGTATGGTAAAGGGCAGAACAGCGACCGATTTCTGGTTCAATGATTCAGGCAGATTTGCCTGGGAGCTTGAATTGCCGTCTGTTCCGTTCGACCCTGGCCATACAAGCCACAGGATGGCGGCCACTGCAACGACGCCCAGCCCAGCCAGGATCGGCTTGAAAGGGATTGCACCCGGAAGCGAAGCGGCGCGTCCGGCGCCCGACGATGCCGGGGAAGCGGAGGGGATCTCCCGGGTTCCCGAGGTATCAGTGGTCAATTGCTGCTTGATGGCAGCCATCGTCGGGCGCCGGGAGGCATCCTTCGAGAGACAGTCATCTATCAACTGGCCCATTTCTTCCGGAAAGTCCGGTTTCACGGAAGAAACAGGGGGCACCGGCTCATTGAGTATGGCATACATCAATGCCTGGTCGTACTCGGCCGTGAACGGCTTGCTGCCGGTGGCCATTTCATAGAGCAGGGCACCCAGGGACCACACGTCGGATGCCGAACCCACCTCCTCTCCACGCATCTGTTCGGGACTCATGTAGGCTGCTGTTCCCACGGTCGAACCCAATACGGTCAAATCCATGCCATGGGTCAGCTTGGCCAGTCCGAAGTCCAGCAGTTTGATTTCGTCGTGCGTGGTCCACATGACGTTGGCCGGCTTCAGATCCCTGTGGACGATGCTGGCCTTGTGGGCACGATCCAAGGCACTGGCCAATTGTCGACCCGCCTTGCGGACATCTTCCGGCGTTTGTGCCATCCCGTCAAGGCGATACTTGAGGGTTTCCCCATCGTAGAACGCCATGGCGATGAACAACTGTCCATCCTCCGTCTCACCGATTTCGTAGATGGTGCAGATGTTGGCGTGATCCAATTGCGACGCTGCCTGGGCCTCCTGCATGAAGCGGGCTTTGGCCTTGGGATCACTGCTTAGCTGGGTAGGCAGGAATTTCAGCGCGACAGGCCGGTTCAATCGCTGATCCAGCGCCTTGTACACGACACCCATACCCCCTTCGCCCAGTTTTTCCTGGATGAGGAATTGGGCTACCTGCTTTCCGATCATTGATTCGTTGGATTGAGACGCGGAGGATGTCAATGTATCAATCGGTGGCCCGATTCCCAACGAGCGGCGACATTGCTTCAGCGCGATTTTGATGTTTCCTCCGACCGATTCGACGTATCATAATCTTTCCGGTCACATTCCACCGCCGACATGTCTGCTCGCCTGACATTTGCCTCCCTGCTGCTCCTTTTCTCCTCTTGTGGCAACCCGTCTGCGGATGTCATCTACACCAACGCCACGATCTGGACAGGCAACCCGGACGCACCGGCCGCCGAAGCCCTGGCCGTAACCGATGGCCGGATCCACGCCATCGGTACGGATGCGGATATCCGCGCGCTGGCAGGCTCTGCGACAGATATCGTCGATCTGGGTGGCGCCTTCGTTGTCCCCGGCTTCATCGACAACCACACCCATTTCCTTAGCGGCGGGATGACGCTGGCCAGCGTGGACCTGCGCTCGGCGGCCACACCGCAGGCTTTTTCGCAGGCCATGGCCACCTTTGCTGCCGACTTGCCGGCTGGCCGGTGGATCGAAGGCGGGGACTGGGACCATGAGGCTTGGGGTGGCGAACTGCCGGACCGGTCCTGGATCGACGCGGACATGTCTGGCGTCATGATTACCAAAGGCCTGTCGGTCGGGACCAGTGCGGATGTAACCGTAGCGTTCAGCCTCGGTGTCGGTGGCGCGGTAGACGGACAGGTTGCTGAAACCTGGTTGCTGGGGTCAAATGGGCGCTACACCTTGCTCAACCCAGCGCGGGAACCCTTCTTTCGGACCATTCCGCCGACTGGCGGCACGGGAACGGGACGCGCCACATACGAAGATCGTGTTCTGGCACCCAAGCACCTCGATGCACTGGCAGCAATGGCCGCCGAACTGAGAAGCCGTCTTCCAGGGTCGCCAGGAGTTGGAACAAGCGGCCCGTTCGATGTGGAACTCGGGTTCAAAGACGACAGGATCTGGCTCTTCCAGGTCCGCCCCTTCGTCGGGAACAGCGTGGCCCAATCGTCAGCTTATCTGCGCAGCCTGTCCCGTCCCGTTCCGGCTTCCGTCGCAGTTCCTTTGACCTCCCCGATCCGCTAGCGGAATCATGTCAAATACGCCCAGGATCGGTTTGACCCACGGGCGCGCCTGATGCAAAATCGCGTCGGCGTGGCCAAGCTGACCTACGTTATTCAGCTCCAGGCTTTCCGAGCGGGCGGGAGCCGTAGTAGCCGCTATCTTGGGCCGGCGACGATGACGGGGCGCAGTTCGACACCCGAATGGCTTGTGGCGCGGATCCACCAGAGGCCCGGCGCGTCGGGCAGCGCCATGACGTGACGCCCGGCATCCAGCGTGTGTGTGGAATGCACGCGTCCAAGCACGTCCACCCATTCGATCCGCACGCCCGATTCGAGCGGGCCGACTTCAAGGGTCACTTGGCTGTTCGCAGGATTGGGATACACCGCCGTCAGGTTGGCGGAGCGCGGAAGGATGGCCGTCTCCCGGGACGTGACGGTTGCCGGGCCGAAGGAGGCCATCACAGGGAGGTGATCCGACGTCCGCGCATAGAAGGAATTCACGGTCACGAGGTTGGTCATGACACGGGTGGATCCCGGCAGCCACATGGCGTCGGCCTCGTTGGTCACGACGATGTGATCGAGGAAGGAGCCACTCTGGAAGGAACTGCCTCCGGCCTGCTCGAGCGGCCACGTCAGCACGGTGTAGTCAGCCGGGTCGTCGAGGAACGGCCTGTAGGGCGATGGCTGGCCGTTGTAGGTCGAGGCCGTAAGCTCATCGTTGAAGTCCCCCAGCAGGAAGACCGGCTGCGAGGCCAGCGTGGTGAAATCGATGTGGTTCTTGAGCCGCTTGGCAGCTTCCACTCTGCGCTGCCAGGATTCCTGGTCGCCGAAAGCCTTCATGTGCACCGTGATGAAGGTGGCAATGAAGGACGTGTCCGGGAGCGTTACGGTGAATTCGGCCTTCAACGGCGGTCTGCCTGCGAAATCCGAGGAGAACGACTGCAGGATGTGGGTGACAGACCGCAATTGGAGGACCCGTGTGTCCCACATGAAGGCAATGCGCTGCTGCCCGGACTCCGTGGCAATATGGCCATCCCAATACGCCGGTATCAGATTCTCCAGGTTCGCCGTGTGACTGGACATGACCACTTCCTGCATGGCCCAGAGGTCGATACCCGACCCGTTGATGATGTCGGCCACGTTCCGGATCTGCTGGGCATCATCGGAGGGTCCGTTGTTCGGGTCCCCCATCCACTCGATGTTCCACGTGGCAATGTCCAGCGTGCGGTCCGACCCTGCGTCCATGATCTGGGCCTGAGCGTCCTGGTGCGGCCAAAGCAGCGAAGAGGCCACCGCAATGGCGGCCAACAGAAACGTTCCGGATCGTGACATGGACCTATTCGAAGTCGGTGTTCAGCCGGAAGCGCCCGATGCGGTTGTTGCCGCTGTCGGCCACATAGACGATCCGCTGGAAGGTGGCTACTCCCTGGGGCTGGCGGAATTGCAGCGCGCCGTCCCCGGTGCCACCGAATGAGACGACAACCGGAATGGTGGAGGTGGATCCGGGCGGCGGCGTCACGCCCTCGACCCCCTGCCCCGTGAAGACGTACAGGGAATCCGTTCCTCCGTCGGTGATGAACAGGAAGTTGGTCCCGTCGGCCGCCACGGTCACATCGGTCGGATTGGAAAAGCGGAATTCGTCATAGAGGAACGCGGCGCCGCGATCGGGATCCGCTGCGATCCTGAGCTTGTCCGTATCCGGTTGGTAATCGACCCCGTCCGACGTCGGCACGACGCGGATGGAAAGAACCGGATACCGGAGCGGCGCCGATGGGGGAGCACCACCGCTGACCACATCCTCGAGGCCCGTGGACTGCAGCAGGATGAAGTGCCGGTCCTGACCGAAGAAGGAGCGTTGGGGCGGATGCACGTAGGTGGCCACGTCCACCGGGAACAGCGAGCTGCGCAGGCTCTCCCGCGTGGGATGCAGCGTCACGATGGATTGCAGGTTCACCCCCTGCTCATCGAACTCCATGATGGTGTTGTGGGGCAGGATGAACGTGCCGCGCGGATTGACCGGGCCGCGACGCGACACGTAGATGTGGTTGTCGAACAGGACACCCACGCCCGTGAACGACACCTCTTCGTCCGTGGGGATCGGATCCGGCGCGTTGAACTTGCGGGAGTCGTCGTCGAAGGGATGCCATATGATGTCGCCGATCCGGGGCGAGCCGGTTGTGATGTCGTCCAGTCGCAGTACAACCGGCAGATTCCAGGTTTGTCCGTTGACGGTCGTATCCCGGCGGGCGGTGACGTACACGCGGAACAGCCGATCCTGCACGACAGACGTTCCTCCTCCGGCAATCGGTACGAACGTGGCGGG
>JAQCDI010000092.1 GCA_027620595.1 Bacteroidota bacterium
GGCAACACCAAGCTCGAAACGCCCGTCCTGGACCGCCTGTCCACCGAGGGCATGCGCTTCACCGATGGCTACGCCGCCGCGCCCGTCTGCTCGCCCACGCGCGCCGCGCTGATCACCGGCATGTCCCCCGCGCGGCTCGCCATCACGAACCACATCACCGGCAATCAGGACCAGTTCCAGCCGGAAGGCGCCACCATCCGCGCCGCCGAGATGGTCAACCATCTGGATCTCGACTACGTGACGCTGGCCGAGCGGCTCAAGGAAAAGGACTACGCCACCGCCTTCATCGGCAAGTGGCACCTCTCCGGCGTCAACAGCGAGATGGAAACCACGGAGCCGGGTCGCCGCCCCGAGCATCAGGGATTCGACCTCAACATCGGCGGCACGAGCTTCGGCGGCCCGCCGAGCTTCTTCGATCCCTACAAGAACCCGACCATCCAGGACCGGCAGGAGGGCGAATACCTGCCCTTCCGCCTGGCCGACGAGACGATGCAGTTCATGGAAACGCATCGGGATGAACCGTTCTTCGTCGCCCTCTGGCCCTACACCGTCCACTGGCCCATGGATGCGCCGCAGGAGCTGGTGGACAAGTACGCCGACCGGCCGGGCTTTGCGGACTACGGGGATGGCCTTGAATCCGCCACGCGCTACGCCGCCATGATCGAAGCCATGGATGACGCCGTGGGTCGCGTATTGGCCAAGCTCGACGAGTTGCAGTTGGCCGAGGAAACGCTGGTCATCTTCACCTCCGACAACGGCGCCTACGGCGGCGTGACCGACCTGACTCCGCTCCGCGGCGTGAAGGGCCACCTCTATGAGGGCGGCATCCGCGTGCCGCTGATCATCCGCTGGCCCGGCCACGTGCCCGCTGGCACCGAGTCCGCCGAACCGGTGATCAGCATGGACTTCTTCCCGACCATCCTCGACGTGGCGGGCCTGGAGCCGCAGGCCGGCGTCCCCCTCGACGGGGAAAGCCTCATGCCGATCCTCACCGATAAAGGGGAACTGCAGCGCGACGCCATCTTCTTCCACTACCCGAACTACGCCTTCCACGAGGAAAACCGCCTCTCGGGCGCCATCCGGATGGGCGACTACAAGCTGATCCTGTTCTACGACGACGATTCGGTCGAGCTCTACAACGTGGCCGAGGACATCTCCGAATCCAACGACCTGGCCAAAGAGATGCCAGAGAAAGCCGCCGAGATGAAAGCCCGCCTGAAAGCGTGGTTGACCGACTCGGGAGCCAAGATGCCGAGACCTGTGGCCCCCTAGACTACTTCATCTTCCAGCTTTCCCAGTACGGGCTGTCTTCCTGGATTTCCTTCCAGAACGTCCGCATCTGCTCGCTCATGGCGGCCAACCGGTCCGGCTGCGACGAGGAAAGGTCGTTCGTCTGCCCCGGATCGCTTTCCAGATCATACAGGGCGAACCGCTCCAGCTCGCTCGTCTTGAGCCAGTCCATGATGAGCTGGTCCGGATCCTTCTCGGGCAGCCAGGCCAGCAGCGTCCAGTTGCCATCCCGCATGGCCATGTGCGGCATGAGGTAATAGGTGTCCTCGTGCGCCGGAAAGAACCAGTAGACCGGGCCGCGCCGCAGCGTCTGCCCCTCGAAGGCCGGCAACATGCTGACGCCGTCGAGCGCCCGATCGGTGGGCAGCGCCACCCCGGCCAGCTCGAGCATTGTGGGCAGGAAGTCCGTGCCGTTGATCAGGGATTCGTTGACCGAGCCCGGCTGCACGCGCCCCGTCCAGCGCACGATGCCCGGCACGCGATGCCCACCTTCGTAGGGAAATCGTTTCATGCCTCGCCAGGGCCCTGGCGTACCGTGGGAGCGGTCCCTGGAGGGGTCCTCCCACTCGCCGCGGGACTCGAGCAGGTTGACCGGGGACTCGGGCCCGTTGTCGGAAGTGAACATGACCAGCGTGTTCTCTTCGTCATCGTACGCATCCAGGCCCGCCATCAGCGTCCCGATGGCCTCGTCGAGCTGCGTGACGGTGCCGTAGTAGTAGCGCTTGAGCGGGCGGATGTCGTGTTCGGGCCGATCCACGCCGCCATACTGGAGCGTGGCTTCCAGCGAATCCACCCTCGGTGAATAGTAGGCCGCCGCGAACGACTCCGGCGGCTCAACAGGCGTGTGCGGCTCGTGGCTGCAGAGGTAGAGGAAGTACGGCTTCTCAGGGTCCGGCCGGTTCTTGAGCCAGGTGAGCGCCTCTTCGACGATCACGTCGCAGTACCAGCCCTGGACCTCCCCTACCCGCTCCCCGTTGCGGAAGAAGGTCGTAGGATTCTCCGGGCCCTCGAAGGCGTTGACGGCCGTGGCAAACCAGTGGTCGAACCCGTGATCCCCCGGCGTGGGCTGGCTGCTGTTGGCCTGGTCGAACCGGCTCAGGTGCCATTTTCCCACAAAACAGGTGTCGTATCCCGCATCCCGCAGCAGCGTGGCCACCGTGACCTCGTCGCGCTGCAGGTGCATGCCGCTGCCGGCGATGTAATAGAAGCCCGATCGATAGGGGTTGCGCCCCGTGAGCAGCGAGGCCCGGGACGGGGAGCACACTGTACCGGCCGAGTGGAAATCGGTGAACCGCATGCCCTGCGACGCCAGCCGGTCCAGATGGGGCGTTTCGATGATCGGGTTGCCATACGAGGCCAGATCCCCGTACCCGAGGTCATCCGCCAGGAAGACCACAAAGTTCGGGCGATCCGCGGCCCGGGCCGAGCGGCACCCGATTGCGCCGGGCACCGTGACGAGGATGCCGGCAGCGGCCAGCTGTTGGAGGAAGGTGCGGCGATGGATCATCTTGCGGACATGGTCTGGGAGGAGGTTCGCCCGTAAGGTGGGCCACGCCGTCGGCTCTTGCAAGCGCGTTGCTTCCGTTGCTGTCCCCTACTACCTTCGGAAACCCCCGATTCGAACCGCCACCCAGCCGTTATGCGCCAAGCCATCATGACTTCCCCCGGCGTCATCGAGCACCGCTCGGTGGATGAACCGGTGGCCGGACCCGGTCAGGTACGCCTGCGGATCCATCGCATCGGCGTCTGCGGCAGCGACGTGCACGTCAACCACGGCAAGCACCCCTTCACGCCCTATCCTGTTGTTCAGGGCCACGAGTTTTGCGCCACCATTGAATCCGTGGGAGTCGGCGTCGAAGGCATTCCAGTAGGCACCAAGGCCACGGCCATGCCGCAGGAAGTGTGCGGAACGTGTCCGCGGTGCCAAGCCGGCCAATACCACATCTGCGACCACCTCAAGGTGCGCGGTTTCCAGGCCCCGGGCGTGGCGCAGGACCTGTTCGTGACCGAGGCCGAAAAGATTGTGCTGCTGCCGGATGACTTCACTTTTGAACAGGGCGCCTTCGTCGAACCCACGGCCGTGGCCATGCGCGCCACGACGCGCGCCGGGGATCTGACCGGAAAACACGTGGCCGTGCTCGGCGCAGGGCCGATCGGCAACCTGGTGGCCCAGGCGTGCAAGGCGCGGGGATCCGACGTTCTGATCACGGACGTCGGCCAGTTCCGGCTGGACATTGCCCGACAGTGCGGCATCGAACACACCTCCGATGCGCGCTCCGAAACGCTGAAGGACGCGGCCCAACGGGTGTTTGGTGCTCGCGGGATGGACATCGTATTCGACTGTGCCGGGGTGCAGGCCACGATTTCGGCCGCCGTGGAGAGCGTCAACAAGGGCGGCACGATTGTCATCGTGGCCGTCTACGGGGATCAGCCCCGGGTGGACATGGCCGTGGTGGGAGATCGGGAGCTGACCCTTGTGGGAACGCTGATGTACCAATACCCCGATTACGAGGAAGCCGTCCGCATGCTGGCCTCGGGCGCCATTCAGACACAGCCCCTGGAAACGCGGCACTTTGCTTTCTCCGAGTATGCGGACGCTTATGCCTTCATCGACGCCGAGGGCCCCCGCAGCATGAAGGTGTTCATTGATGTCTGAATACCCGCGCCAGCCATGACCCCAAAGCCCCTGCACGTGGTCGGAATCGGCGAGTTGCTGTGGGATGACTTCCCGTCGGGACGAAAGATCGGCGGGGCGCCCGCCAACTTTGCCTACCATTGCCAGGCCCTCGGAGCCGAGGCCCATGTAGTGAGCGCCGTTGGGGACGATGCGCCGGGAGCAGCGCTTCTGGCCGGCCTGCGTCACCGTCACCTGGATACCGCGCACATTCACATCGACCCGATCCATCCGACTGGCCGGGTGTCGGTTTCGTTGGATACGGAAGGCGTGGCATCCTACACGATCCACGAAAAAGTGGCCTGGGATGCCATCCCCCTGACCTCCGCCCTGCTCGACCTGGCCGCCCGGACGGATGCCGTCTGCTTCGGCACCCTGGCCCAGCGCTCCGGCGCGTCCCGCCGGACCATTGATACCTTCCTCTCGGCCACACGTCCCGATTGTCTGCGTGTGTTCGACATCAATCTGCGTCAGTCGTATTTCAACGCTGAGCTGATCGAGGCGGGTCTGCAGCGGGCCACGATCCTCAAACTGAACGAGGAGGAGCTGGGGACGCTGATCCGGCTGCTCGGCCTCGAGAAGGACCCCCTGGCCGCAATCGACACGCTCCGTCAGCGATTCGACCTCGAATTGATTGCCCTGACCCGCGGCCCGCAAGGGTGCCTGCTCCGTTCCGACGGGCAGACGGTCGAGGCAGCGGGTTCGCCCGTACCCACCCTGCGCGACACCGTCGGCGCAGGGGACTGCTTCACGGCCACGTTGACCCTGGGCCTCCTGCGCGGACAGCTGCTCAAAGAAGTTGCCGCCGAAGCCAACCGTCGGGCTGCATTCGTTTGCGCGCAGACCGGCGCCATGCCCGACATGTCCTCCCTCACCCCCGAAACCTCTTTCGCTTCATGACGCCTCTGCACGCATCTTCCTTTTCGGTTCACGTCCCCACAGACATCCGCTTCGGCGCCGGCAAACTGGCCGACGTGGGCGCCGTGGTGGCTGCGCTTGGCCGGCGGTGCCTTCTTGTGACGGGGCCTTCGAACGGATCCGTAGGGCGACTACTGCCGCGGGTTCTCGGATATCTGAAAGACGCTGGCGTGGAGACGGCCCATTTTGATGGTGTGATTCCCAACCCTACCACTGACACGATCCGGGCCGGTGCCGACAAGGCCAAGGCCCACAGGGCCGACGTGATCCTGGGCCTGGGTGGCGGATCGAGCATGGACGCGGCCAAGGCCATCGCCGTCGAGACCACGCATCCGGGAAGCTGCTGGGATTACCTGTTCTACCGGGACCAGAAACCGACGGACAAGACGCTCCCTGTGGTGGCCGTATCCACGACGTCAGGCACCGGTTCGCAGGTCACCCAGGTATCGGTGGTCACGCACACGGCAACGCGGGACAAGTCGGCGCTCTACAACAGCCTGATCTTCCCGCGGGTGGCCATCGTGGACCCCGAACTGATGACCAGCGCGCCGAAGCATGTGACCGCCTGCACGGGTTTTGATGCCTTCACCCACGCTTTCGAGAGCATACTGCACCCGAATACCAACCCGTACGTGCAGTTGCTGGGGTGGGAAGCCATCTGGCTCGTCTTGAACCACCTGCCGACCGCGCTCGATGAGCCGGAGAATATGGAAGCCCGCTCGGCGCTGGCCTGGGCCGACACGCTGGCCGGCATCTGCATCGCCGTGGCAGGTGTGACCCTGCCGCACGGCGTGGGCATGGCCATCGGGGGTATGTATCCCCATGTGGCGCATGGAGAAGCGCTGGCGCTCAACTATCCGGCGTTCATGCGCTACACGTGCGCCCACGCCGAGCAACCGTTTGCCCGCCTGGGCCGCCTGCTCAATCCAGCACTGGCCACCTTGAACGAAAAAGAGGCCGCCCTCCGCGCCTGCGACGAAATGGACGGCTTCCTGAAGCGGATCGGCCTCTGGATGGGACTCAAGGACAAAGGGATCCCGCGCGAGGAGCTGCCCGCCCTGGCCCGGCAGTCCATGGTCCTGCCCGACTACAAGAACAATCCGCGCCTGGCCACCGAGGCCGAAATGCTGGCCCTCCTCGAGGACTGCTACACCCGGTAATCCCCGGGAATCACCCAATCCAAGCGGACCGAACCCATGACGAACCTCGACATCATCATCGTCATTGCCTACATGGTGGGGATCCTCGCCATCGGCATCCTGGCGGGCTACCGGAAGAACACCTCGAGCGAGCAGTTCTTCCTGGCCGGCAAGTCGTTGCGCTGGCCCATCATCGGGGCGGCGCTGTTCACGGCCAACATCTCCACCATCCACCTGGTGGGGCTCGCCGCGGACGGGTACCGGATCGGCTTCGTGGTGGGCAATTTCGAGTGGATGGCCACCTTCACGCTGATCATCCTCGGGTTGATCTTCGTGCCCTTCTACCTGCGCAGCAACATCACCACGCTGCCGGAATTCCTGGAGAAGCGCTACAGCCCGACGCCGCGCATGATCATGGCCGTGATCACGGTCATTTCGGCGCTCCTGATCCACATCGGCATCAGCATCTACGCCGGCGCGATGGTCTTCCTCTACTTCTTCGGCATCCCGGTCGTCTGGTCGGTGCTGGGGATCGCGCTCGTGGCCGCCACCTACACCATCGTCGGCGGTCTTCGCGCCATCGTGGTGACCGACGCCATCCAGGCGGGCCTCCTGCTGGCAGGCGCCATCACCTTGACCGTTTTTGCCATCCTCGCCCTCCCCGACAAAGGCATCCACACGCTGGCAGAGTTGAAAGCCGCGGTGCAGCCCGACCAGATGAGCATGCTGCATTCCTTCCGCAATCCGGAAACGGGCCGGCTGAACGAGTATTCGTGGGTGTCCGTCCTGCTGGGCTACCCCATCCTGGGTATCTGGTACTGGTGTACCGACCAGACCATCGTGCAGAAGACCCTGGGCGCGCGCAGCATGCGGGACGGACAGCTGGGCGCCGTCTTTGCCGGCGGCCTCAAGATCCTCCCCCTGTTCTTGATGGTTCTGCCCGGCGTCCTGGGCTATGTCCTCTTCCACGACCTGATCGAGCAGCCCAATGACACGCTCCTCGTCATGATACAGGAGCTCCTGCCCACCGGCGTGAAAGGCCTCCTTGCCGCAGGACTCCTAGCGGCCGTGATGAGCACGGTCGAGTCGGCCCTCAACAGCACCGCGACCGTGGTGGCGGAGGACATCGTCAAGCGGGTTCGCCCCCAAACATCCGACCGCTCGTTGGTCACGATCGGGCGTGTGACGGCGGTGATCGTGGTCATCCTGGCCATCCTCTGGTCCCCCTATGGCGGCAAGTTTGCCAGCATCTTCGAGGCCATCAACAAGATCCCGATGATGTTTGCGCCCGCCATCACCTGTGTCTTCCTCTTCGGCATCTTCTGGCGGCGCGGCACCAAAGAAGCGGCCGTCACGACCCTGATATTCGGTCTGGTGGTCGGTGTGGCCTACTTCCTCGTGGACCTGCCGTTGGTGGGCGAAACGCGCCTGGTGGCCGACACCTGGGGGATCCCGTTCATGCAGGTGGGATGGTGGCTCTTCTGCCTCTGCTCGGTGGTCTATGTGGTGACGAGCCTCATGACCCCGGCTCCAACGCAGGCGCATGTCGATGCGCTGCATTGGGAACCGCCGATGCGCGCGCTGTTCGGTTCGCGGATCACCGGCCTGACCGACCCGCGCGCGGTGTCCATCGGACTGCTCGTCCTGATGGCCGTGCTCTACGCGTGGTTCAGTTGATTTCGGGTTTTTCGGGCGAACCGCCCGGTCAAAGCACCCGCGAATCATAGGCCCAGTGCAGCAAGGCCTGACGCTGACGCGTGCGGCATTTCCAGTCGCCCGGCATGCAGTTCTTCTGCAGCTGCGCGATGTGCCGCGTCATGGCCTTCCAGCGTTTGATCTGCCGGTCGTCGTCGAATGTGCGGCGACCCATCCAGTAGCGGCAGTACCACTGGAACCACCCGCGCGGGTCCTCATGGTAGATCCAGCCCTTCTCGCGCCAGTAGGAGAGCGGCTTGGAAGCGTCGACCCGGAAGAAGTTCAGCTTGGGATCGGACTTGCGGGGGCTCAGGATGGCATGCTCGAACCAGTCATCGGGGAATTCTCCGCGGCAGTCGGTCATGTATTTGCCGCCGAAAACGCCCATCTCCAACAGCTGCTTCGGCGTCAGCTCCGGCTTGAAGTCCGGATGCATGTTCTCCCCGGCCGGCTCGATCAGGGTGTATTCGTAACCCTGCTGCATCTTGTCGTCGACGACAATGCGCTGGGGACGGGAATCAGGAATCTGCATGGGGTGGGTGGCTCGTTTTCCCTGCGTTGACGGACGACGCGCGACGTTTCAGCTCGTCAATCTGCGGACGCGTCACGGCTGCGACACATCCGTGTTTCGCTGTCGAAACACTTTTCCGTGGGTGGTTTACGGGCGAACCGCGTTTCCAGCGTTTATGGAGGGTTTTGGTCGGCGTGCCAATCGTTGGCCCCCGCTTTGCAAGGGATTGGGCAACAGCGAAACAGCTGACAAACCAACCTCTACCCGAGTCCATTACGATGAAAAACTTCTTCGCCCTCGCCTTCGCCGCCATTGTGTTCACGGGCGCTTCCTTCGCCCAGTCCAACGTCGCCACGCAGCAGGTCTCCATCAACGTCGCCGAAATCGCGGTCATCGCCGTGCAGGGCAACGTCTCGATGACGATCAATGCCGCCACCGCCG
>JAQCDI010000093.1 GCA_027620595.1 Bacteroidota bacterium
GAGGACCGGGAGGGAGCGCTTTTCCTGATGGCCTCCGACGGAGAAAACGGGTCGGTGATCCGCTGATCAGCCCTTGTGTTGGCACACGCCGCGACACCCGCACTCTTTGCGGGGCTCCCGGTCCATGATCCGACCCGACGCGTCATGGATCAGGTTGCAGCAGTCCGTGAAGGCGTCCGCCAATTGGACACGCGCGCGCTGAATGCGGGATTTTGCTCCGGACAGGGAGATCCCCAGGCGCCGGGCCACCTCGGCCTGCGGCAGCCGGTGCAGGTCGGCCATCACCAGTGCATCCCGAAACTCGGGTTGGAGATCCTGGATGAAAGGTTCGATGCATTCGGCCATGGCTTGGATGGCATCCGCTTCCGGGTCCTCTTCCGCAAGATCGACGGCCAATGATTCGGTCTCCAGGCGACGGGACCGGTAGTGGTCTGCGATGGCGTTGCGGGCAATCCTGTACAGCCAGGCCTGCAGGGATGCCTCCGACTCCAGTTGATCCGTATGGCGGGCCGCCTTGAGCAGGATGTCCTGGACCAGGTCCTCGGCATCATCCAACGTGGCCACCCGCCTCCTGACGAATGTCAGGAGGCGGGTGCGATGTTCATTCCAGATGATGTCGGTTGACGTCATGGGAAAAGGGTCAGCAGCAGGTTCCGCCGCCACAATCGCAGCCACCACCGCAGCAGCAACAGGATTCAACATTGAGCGGGCCGAACAGAAGGTCAGTCATGATGATCACCTTGGGTTGGGTTACGGAACGTTGTGTTCCGTGTTCACCCATGCAGACGGGGGTTCGCCCGAAAAGACGCAACCGTCAGTGATCCTCCGTCCGCGGAATCGAAATCGGCTGACCGGCATCCCGGAAGAGGGTGCATGGTCAATCTAGGGGATCCCGGCAGTCGGCACAAAACGAAGCGGGCGGGCCTCCCACAGGAGGCCCGCCCGCAAAAGACGGTCGAAGGAGCAGATCAGATGTTGATCGGCACGCCGTAGGCGGCACGCGTGGCTTCCATCACCGCTTCCGACAGCGTCGGGTGCGGGTGGATGGATTCCATGATCTCGTGCGCCGTGGTTTCGAGCGTACGGGCCGTGACTGCCTCGGCAATCATTTCGGTGGCGTCGTAGCCGATGATGTGGCAACCGAGGAATTCGCCGTACTTGGCGTCGTAGATGACCTTCACGAAGCCCTCGTTGTGGCCCATGGCCGAGGCCTTGCCCGAAGCCGTGAACGGGAATTTGCCCACTTTGATGTCGTATCCGGCTTCCTTGGCCGCATCCTCGGTGTAGCCCACCGAAGCGATCTGCGGCTGGCAGTAGGTGCAGCCCGGGATGTTGTTCCTGTTGAGCGGGTGCGTGCTGTGGCCTGCAATCTTCTCGACGCAGATCACGCCTTCGTGGCTGGCCTTGTGGGCAAGCCACGGCGGGCCTGCCACGTCGCCGATTGCGTAGACCCCGGGGACCGACGTGCGGCAATATTCGTCGATCACGATGGCACCTTTCTCGGTCTTCACGCCAACCTGTTCGAGGCCCAGGTTCTCGATGTTGCCGACAACGCCAACCGCAGACAGGACCTGGTCGCACTCGATGACCTCGTCGCCCTTTTTGGTCTCGACCGTCACCTTGAGCGTCTTGCCCTTGGTGTCCACCGACTTGACCATGGCGCTCGTCATGACATTGATCCCGGCCTTCTTGAACGCGCGGGCCAGCTCACGGCTCACGTCCTTGTCCTCGACCGGGACCATGCGGTCCTGCAACTCGATGACCGTGACTTCCGAACCCATGTGGTGATAGAAGTAGGCAAATTCCACGCCGATGGCACCGGCGCCGCAGATGACCAAGCGCCCCGGCTGGGTGGTCTGCAGCAGGGCCTCTTTCGAGGAGATGATCTTCTTGCCGTCAAAGGGCAGCGAAGGGATTTCGCGGGGGCGGGCGCCGGTGGCGATGATGATGTGCTTGCCCGTGACCGACATCTTCTCTCCTACCTTGTTGCCATCCATGTCCGTGGACGGCTCAATCTCCACCTTCCCGTTGCCGGCCAGCTTGCCGTACCCGTAGAGCACGTCGACCTTGTTCTTCTTCATCAGGTAGTCGACGCCTTTGTTCATCTTGTCCGCCACGCCCCGGCTGCGGCCGATGACTTTGTCGAACTCGGCCTGGATCGAACCTTCGGCCTTGATGCCGTAGGCGTCGAGGTGCTTGGTGTACTCCATGATCTCGGCGCTCTTGAGCAGGGCCTTGGTCGGAATGCAGCCGATGTTCAGGCAGACGCCGCCGAGCTTGTTCTTCTCGACAATGGCCGTCTTGAGGCCGAGCTGGGTGGCGCGGATGGCGGTTTCGTAGCCGCCCGGGCCCGAACCGATAACGATGACATCGTAGGATGCAGCCATGGAGGAAGCAGTAGGGTTGGATGATCGATTGGGAGAACGGAAAAATACGGTACGGCCCTGTGGTGGCTATTGAGACAGGGTGAAAAACGAATCCGTCGCGGAAGGCCGCTGATCAGTCACGGGCGAACCGTTTCTCGATGTCCGTCATCTTGTCCACCCGTTTGCCGTGGCGGCCGCCCTCGAACCCGGTCTCAAGGAAGACCTGCACGATGCGATGGACCACTTCGATGCCCAGGGTGCGCGAACCCAGTGTCAGGACGTTGGCGTCATTGTGCGCCCGCGCATTCCAGGCTGCGAATTCAGCGTAGCCGACAGCCGCCCGGATGCCTGGTATCTTGTTGCAGGCCATGGCACTTCCCACGCCGACGCCGTCAATCATGATGCCATGCGAGGCCTTGCCCGAGGCCACCGCCGCCGCGACAGCGTACGCAAAGTCAGGATAGTCGCAAGCGGCCGGCGAGTCGGTTCCGACGTCCACCACACGCAGTCCTGCGCCTTCCAGCTTCTTCTTGACCGCCTCCTTCATCTCGTAGCCGCCGTGGTCGCTGCCGATGACCACAACGGGTGGACCAGAAGGCCGGGGCGCTTCGGCGGGGGCCGGTTGGGATCCCGCCTGCAGCGTGATGCCCAGTGATTTGGCCGTGTC
Source organism: Bacteroidota bacterium (assembly GCA_027620595.1). Classification (GTDB taxonomy): domain Bacteria; phylum Bacteroidota; class Rhodothermia; order Rhodothermales; family UBA10348; genus JAAZVD01. The sequence continues at coordinate 3,034 of JAQCDI010000093.1, forward strand.
CCGGGCCAGGGACGTCACGATGGCGCCCAGCGGAACCGACAGCACCTGTCGTCCCTCCGCCTTGGCATCGCGCACCTGGCGCTCGGTGATGAGAACTCGTTTGCCCATGGGGTCAAGCTACGGGCCGGGGCCGCCCGGTGCAAAGAAGCAGCGAGGGGTTCATCGGCGTACCAACCAGTCCAACGGATCCACCGGAACGCCGTCCTTGAATACGGCGAAGAACACGGTTTCCCCGCGCGGTTCGGCATCCGTACCCGAACGTCCGATCAGCTGTCCTACCTCGACCCGATCTCCTTCACTCACATAGAACAGGGACAGGTTGCCATAGACCGTGTGGAAGCCTCCGTGCTCGATCACGGCAAAGCGACCCATGTCGGGAATGATGTCGATGGTGGAAACCCGTCCACCGAAGGCGGCCATGACCTCCACCGAGGCGCCACTGGCAATCAGGATGCCCGGATTCGGGGTTCGCGTACCGAATTCCGGATGCACGATCTCGCCGAAAGGTTCGGTCACCCGGCCTTGGGCGGGCCAGGGCATGAGTCCCCGGGCTTCGGAGAAGGATGCCGTCAGGGCTGCCAGTGCGGCATCCGAGTTGCCGGTCCGGGGCCGCTCGGCATTGGCGGTGATGAGTGCCCGGATCTGGCCCACGAGTTCCTGCTCCATGGTCCGCTTTTCACTGATGGCCTCCGTCCGGACCGCCTTTTCCTGCTGGATGGAACGGATCTCCCGGCGGACGGCGTCCAGGGTGGATGCCAGGTTGCCCTGTTCTTCGTCCACGGACCCGAGCATGACCTCGGTTTCCGCCAGCCTTCGCTGCATTTCGGTCCGTTTCTCCGTCAGCGTGGACGTCGTGGCCTGCAGTCCAGCCAGTTTGTCCCGACGCTGCTGGGAGAACCGGCGCAGGTAATTGACCCGGACGAGCATCTGGTTGATGGACGAAGCGGACAGGATCAGAGCCGCATCGTGCTGCCGGCCGTACTTGTAGGCATGCGTGGCCCGGTCCCGGTATTCGCGGCGCAAGGCTTCCAATTGTTGGTTCAGGCCCCCCATGGCCGTCTGCAGCGAGTCCCGCTCATAGATGAGCTGTTCGATGCGTACGTTGTAGGTGCGCACCAACTGCTCGCGCAGGGACAGCTGCCGGTTCAGATCTGCCAACCGGTTCTGCTGCCGTCGTTCCTGGTTTTCCGCCTGTTCCAACAGACGTTCCTCTTCCGCAATTTCCTGGCGCAGCTCCTGCAGTTTCTTTTCGGTGTCCGTCAATTGCTGCGCACCCACCCGGGATGCGGGCAGGCACAGCAACACGAGGACCAGAAGGAAAGCGGGTATTCTCATTGGCCGAGGTCTATCCACTGGGCATCCCGATCGACATCCAGGCCGAAGGACAGCCCGTCGTCGGGTGTGGTGTCGAACTGCTGGAAGGCCATGCTGATCCGCAAGGAATCGAGCGGGCGGATGAGGGCCATCCGACGCGGCAGCAACGTGCCCTCGACGGTCACGAAATCCGTGTACCAACGCTGTTCGATCAGGGATCCATCCGGGGCACGCTCCCGAACCGCCACGATGCGCCAAATGGACGGATCCACCGTGTAGCGCAATGTGCCGGCGGGATTCGACAGCAGGTAGAGGGTAGAGTCCACGTCCACCCGCCACACCACGTCCCGGCGCGGTATTTCGAGGTCGGTTCCGGCCACAGCGCCGGGCAGGACGTCTGCGACGCGCTCGGGCGAACCGGTCCAGACCACCTTGGCGATGCGATCATAGACCCAGGCCTGTTCGGGCGTGGAAAGGACGCGGGCACCTTCGATGCCGAGCGGAAACGTGACCCGCACCAGCAGGGACTCCGGGTGGAGATAGGCGATCCGTGCTGTGAAGCGACCGCTTTCCTGTGGCGAGGAAAGGGCCACCCGGGCTTCGGCGGTGATCCGCTGCAGCGATTCCGGGTAGGGGGGAAGCCGGTCAAGGATTTCTCCTGCTGAATGGTCGGGGAAGCCGGCGGGAAGGCTCGAATCCGGGACCACCGCAGATCGGCTCGACGAGCAGCCGATGGCCAGCAACAGGACGAGGAAAAAGGGGAGGTATCTCATGGGAGGCGCCGGATCCTCGCTCGGAGGGCAGTGGCGGCCGCATGATCCGCAGATCCGGGCTCCCACCTGGCAAGGAGGCCTTCCAGGTGCAGCAGGGCATCGTCACTCTGGCCCGATGCGGCCAGGGATTCGGCATAGACCAGTTCCACCGGAGGGAAGCCCGGGAACAGGAGTCGGGCAGTTTCCGCCATGTCCACCGCCCGGGCAGCCTCTTTGGCCACCATCCAGGCACGGGTACCCTCAACCCAGACGTCCAGATGACGCGGAAATGCGTCCACGTGTTCGGTGGCCAATAGCGCCGCTTCCCGGGCCTGGTCGTGTACCGTCAGGAAGCGGATCAGCACCAGCGCGGGCTGTTCTGCATCGGGAGCAGCCACCCAGGCGGATCGCAGCAGGCCCAGGGAGTCTGTCGGGGCGGCCGACACGTCGGCCGCCCCGGTGGGCAGGCCGGGCAGACCGGCCTCGGAAAGAAGGAAGCGGTCCGGAATACGGGCGTCCAGATCGGCGAGCATGGCTGCCGCCGTTGCGTCATCCGGGTCCAGCCGAACGAGGGGAACCAGTGTTTCACTGGCTTCTGGCCAGCGGCCCAACTGCATCTGCAGACGGGCCAGTTGAAGGGCGTGATCCCAGGTACCGGTAAGCCCGGCAAGCCGCCCGGCCGCCGATGCGGCCTGTTCCAGGTTGCCGGCAGCCGCCATGGTCGAAACGGCCTGCTCGAGGATGGTCACGTTGTCCGGAAACCAGGATAGGCTACGGGAGGCAAGTTGCAGGGAGAGCGCCGCCGATCCTCGCGCCATCAGATCTGAAAGGTGCCGAAGCAGGAGGGCCGGTTCCACGCCTTCCAACGCCAACAGTCGATCCACTGCGCGCTGCGATGCCTGCGGATCGCCCGAAGCCAGTGCCAGATCCAGATCCTGGGAAACGAGCTCCGGCCGGGACGGGGACAGGGTCAGGGCCTGATCGAGATAGAACCGCGCTGTTCCAAGGTCTCCCCACGCTGCCTGGGCCTGTGCCATGGCGCCCAGCAAGGCAGGATTCCCGGGATGCACCTTGAGCCCTTCGGAGAAGACGGCCACCGCCCGGTCGGGGTAGCCGTTCTGCAGCCAGGAAAGTCCCCGGATCATGACCCGTTCGGCGTGCACGTCCATTTCCAGTCCGCTCTGGGCCTGGACCATCCGCGGAGCCAGGGAGGCAAGCAGCAGGCACAGTCCCGGAAGCAGGACTGCCCGCGAGAGAGCGAGCCATGTCAGACGGTTGTGCATGTCCCCGGAACGGCGCTGCTGCCCCGCCGGTTTCACCGGCCACCGCGTGGGGCACCTCGGTTGTTTCTTCTGGCAGGCATGGTTACTCTGGCCGTGCCATCCCCGTTACCCTCCGTCTGCCATGGGATTACAAGACGTCGCGAAGAGTGAGAATGCTGCGCAGATCCGGCGCTTCACCCGGCACATCATGCAGGACATGCGGGCGCTCGAGTACATGCTCGACAGCGGGATGTTTGAAACCGACATCCAGCGCATCGGTGCCGAGCAGGAACTCTTCCTTGTGGATCGCAATGCGCAACCGGCCCCGCTGGCCGAGGAAGTCCTTGCGTTGAGCCAGAATCACCGGATCGTCAATGAGCTGACGCGCTTCAATCTGGAGGTGAATCTCGATCCGCTGGAATTTGCGGGCGGCTGTTTTTCGGCCATGGAGGCCAACCTCAACGAGGTGATGGAGGAAGTGCGGGGGCTCTGCGCCAAAGTGGACGCCGAGATCGTGATGGCGGGCATCCTGCCCACGATCCATGCCTGGGATCTGCGCCTGGAGAACATGGCGCCCAAGCAGCGCTATTACACCCTCAACGACACGATCATGTCGCTCAAGGGCGGCATGGCCCAGTATCACATCCGGGGCGTGGACGAGCTCTTCTTCCAGCATGACAACATCATGGTGGAAGGATGCAACACGAGCTTCCAGGTCCACCTGCAGGTCACGCCCGAGCGGTTCGCCCACATGTACAACGTGGCCCAGCTGGTCTCGGGCCCCGTGCTGGCCGCTGCGGCCAACTCGCCGATACTCTTCGGCAAGCGGCTCTGGCGGGAAACCCGGATTGCCCTTTTCCAGCAGGCGGTGGACACCCGATCGAGCAACCTGTATCTGAGGGACATGAGTCCGCGCGTGCATTTCGGCACGGAATGGGTGGACGAATCGGTACTGGAGATCTTCCAGGAGGACATTGCCCGGTTCCGGGTCATCATGACCAGCGAATATGAGGATCCGTTCGAGGCCCTCCGCAACGGGGACGTGCCGAAGCTGCGGGCGCTGCAGTTGCACAACGGGACGGTATACCGCTGGAATCGGGCCTGCTATGGCATCAGTGGGGACAAGCCACATCTGCGCATAGAGAACCGGCTGTTGCCGAGCGGACCGACCGTGGTGGATGAAGTGGCCAACGCGGCATTCTGGACGGGCCTGGTGTACGGCTTGGCCGAAGAGATTCCCGACGTGCGGCCCCGGCTGACCTTCGACGATGCCAAGAGCAACTTCATCGGCGCCGCCCGTCGGGGGCTGGCCTCCGAGATGGACTGGGTGGATGAGAACCGCTACAGCGCGCCCGAATTGATCCGGGGGCAGCTCCTGGATGTGGCCCGCAAAGGTCTGCAGCGGCGTGGCGTCCGGGACGAGGACATCCAGCGCTACCTGGGCATCATCGACGATCGCGTGGCCTCCAAGCGCACAGGTGCGCAGTGGCAGCTCTACTCCCTGGCCGGCATGAAGAAGGTGGGCAACTCCACGCGTTCCGAGCGTCTGGATACGCTGGTCCATTGCATGATCAAGCGCCAGAAAGACGGTTCGCCCGGACATGAATGGGAATTGGCACAATTGGAGAGCCGACCGCTCAATACGATCCATGGCACGCGGGTGGAGCATTTCATGACCACCGACCTGTTCACGGTCCGCGAGGACGAGCTCATCGAGTTCGTGGCCGTGCTCATGGGGTGGCGCCACATACGCCACGTTCTGGTCGAGGACGAGGACCATCGGCTGGTGGGCATAGTGACACACCGTTCCATCCTCCGCTTCCTGACCGACGTCCAGGATGGGGATGAGGGGCGGGACCAACCGGTCTCGGCCATCATGGTGCGCAATCCCATCTCTGTTTCCCCCGAGACGGCCACCACCGAAGCCATACGGATCATGCGCGAAAAGAACGTAGGGGCGCTTCCGGTGGTGCTGGGCAAACAACTGGTGGGGGTACTCACGGAAACCGACTTCAACCTGCTGGCCGCACGGTTTTTCGAAGAGGGCACCGGGTCCCGGGATCTGGATCTTGGCCCCTGACCTCCCTTCTTGAACCGACTGCAATGTCCGCCGCATTGCAGCCACGGAATCCGGCCGCTCTGGCCACAGGCGAACCTCCCATCACACCCGCACTCCCATGAAACGCTTCCTTTTCTCCTGGGCGGCCCTGCTGTTGGCCGTCGTTGCATTCCAACCGGCCCTGGCCCAGAAATCGGCCATCCGGGCCGGACAC
>JAQCDI010000094.1 GCA_027620595.1 Bacteroidota bacterium
AAGCTGCGCTCCGGCTCGAAGGCCCGGTCCCCGAAATGACATCCGGTGCATCGGGTGGGAACGACAAGGTCCCGGGGCTCTTTCCGGACACGATCCGTGAGCACACCATCCGCGCCATACACCCAGAAATCCCAGTAGCCGTCCGCCCGCTTCTGCATCACGGTGGTCTCCACGATGCGCTCCCCTTCGATGTGCTCACCCACGAACTGCGTTCCGACCGGGTAGAGAATCGGTTCATCCGGCGCATCGAGTTGCTCCAAGGCATGCTGAATGGCCTCCCGCCGTACCCACGTGACCCGTGGCGCCGGTACCATGCTGCCCGTAACGTCCACCCGGAACCAGTCCGGTTCACTCCATGCCCCGCTCAGCTGACGAAAGGCGTCCAGCGTGGGCGGCGTCTGGCGTGCCGTGTAGTAGGAGGCGCGCAAAAAGCTTTCGAGCGTGTCGGCCGGCACGTTGCCGGCTTCCCGGAATCGGTCAAAAAAGGACTGCAGGGCCTGATGCGCCCCCGCCACGGAAGAAGGGCTGCGCAAAAACCAGGAATTTTCCCGTTTTTCCAGGAGACCGGCTGCCACGGGATCCCCACCCTCTGGCCCGAGGTAGCTGCCCAGATAGAAACCCAACAACCGGTCTGCCTCGGCGGCGTCGATGTCCAAGCGGATGGCATCCGATGGCGCCTGTTCATTGGATGGTGCGTCTCCTGGGGCACACCCCGTCAACCACCCTGCCAGGAGCAGGACAACCACCCTACCCGAGACCCAACTCCTGCCCATCCTTCTCTGCAACATGGCTTTCCGCTGTGATTGACGAGAAACGGCGACAGGTACGAAGCGCTCCCTCCTGCGGTTCTCTCCAACCATGGCCCTTTCTGTCGATATCATCCGCATGATCCTGACCGTTCTGTTCAGCGCCGCACTGGGTGGCCTGGCCGGGTACGCGCTGGCGTGGCATCGGCTCCGGAAAAAGCGCCTGGATCTGATCCAGCGCGTGCAGGAACACCGCAGGAATCGACTGGCGTGGCATCGGGAACAGTATCAGGCTTCGACCTCCCGCATCCACCGGCCGGCGACGTTGGATTCGGGCGAACCGTTCGTGACCGACGAAGCGCTGGAACAGCTCCGACTCGAAATGACCATCCTGCGCGAGGATCATCGCATCGAGACCCAGTTGTTGCAGGAAGAGAATCGCGAACTGCGCGATGCCGTCGAACGCGCCAAGGCCGCGGATGCCACCTTCACCGACCTGCCGCAGGATGTTGCCGGGCAGGAAGTGGCGCCAGCGCCCGAAGATGCAGTCGTGGCTGAAGATGCCGTTCTGGTCAGTGATAACGTTGTGGCCCTCGATGACGTCCTGCCCGAAGATGACGCTGTGACCCACGATGCCATCCTGGCTGCAAATGATGTTCTGGCCGATGATGGGTTGACGACCGATGCAATCGACGAGACCCCTGTCGAAGGGATCCCCGTTTCCGCACCTGCCGACGCATCGCCCCGGGTACCTGAAGATATCCAGGCCCTTTTCATGGACGAAGCCGTCAAGGACAAGCCGATCCGCAAACCGCGTGTCAAGCGCGAGAAACCAGTCGAGGCAATCCCACCGCCCGCTGCCGAGGAAGTCGAATCCCTGAAAGAGAATCCACTGGAACCCGCATCTACATTTGACACAACGGTGGAAGCCGCTGCGGAGATCGACCCCGCACCGGATACGGACCGGGCTGCAGACCCCTTGCCCGGGACCACGGGAATCCCGTTGGAGCAGGACGCCTCTGGCTTCCACTTCCACTGGGAGGCGCCGCGTCTGCGCAAGGATGATCGCCCCAGCACGAAGCCGACGCTTTCCCGGACGGACATGCCGACGTTCCGCTCTTTGTACGACATGCTGCAAGCGTCCGGCGTCTCGCTCAGCCCGGAGGCATCGCCTGCCGGGAGCGATGCGCTTCTGGATCCGGTTCACCACATTGTCGGGCTGGATCGCGATTCGTACGCCCTGCTTCAGGAGCTGGGGTACGCTTCGCTGGAACAACTGGCGCGCCTCTCGGAGACCGAAACGAGACGGCTGGCTGCGGTCTTCCGCATCCCGGCCGAACGGATCCGGCTGGAATGGACGCCTTCTGCGCAAGCACGCCTGCAAGAAGACCAGGCAGATCGAGGGGTTTGATCGCCGGGAGTTGGGGGCTCAGGGCTGACCGCGTTCGCGCCCCCGATCCTAACCCTCCACGCGGGACAGGGGAATCGTCGTCAGGTCCCGGAAGGCCTCAATGCGCGATGCGATTTCCGCCCTCGTAAGGTCATAAAGCCCTTCCGGCCCGAAACGCTCCACCGTGAAAGACGCCACCACGCTGCCGTATACCAGCGCGTGTTTGAATGCATCTACATCAAGAACCGGACAGCCTGAAAGATAACCGGCAAAACCTCCCAAGAAGGCATCTCCGGCACCCGTCGGATCCTGGATGTCCTCCAGCGGATAGGCGGGCACGCTGAAAATGGACTCGCCGGCAAACATCAGGGCGCCGTGCTCGCCTTTCTTGATGATGAGCACCTTGGGGCCCATGCCGCGGATGGCCCGGGCAGCGCGGATCAGATTCGGTTCGCCCGCCAATTCTCGAGCCTCCGAATCATTGATCACCAGGCAATCCACACGCGCCAGGATGGTTTTCAGGGCGTCCGGAGTGTGCTCGATCCAGAAGTTCATCGTGTCGCACAGGACCAGCTCGGCATCCGGCGTCTGGTCCATCACCTTGGCCTGGACACCGGGGTCCAGGTTGCCCAGGCATACGATGCGGGAGGATCGATACGCCTCAGGAAGCACCGGATCGAAACCGGAAAGCACGTTCAGATCCGTGAACAGGGTATCGCGCTGGTTGAGGTCATAATGGTAGCGGCCTCCCCAAGCGAACGTTTTCTGGTCCGTACGACGCTCCAATCCGTCAAGGTGGATGCGACGATCCCGAAGTACGTCGACATATTCCTCCGGAAAATCGTTGCCTACCACGGCCACGAGATTCACATCGTCGCTCATGAAGCGCGCCGCGAGGGTGATATAGGTGGCACTGCCTCCAAGGGCACGATCGCGTTTGCCGAACGGCGTTTCAATCTGATCGAAAGCTACCGTTCCGACGGCAAGTACACTCATGGTGGAATTCTGGAATGGGGATAGTGGGCGCTGAAAGGCAAAACGCGGCAAATATACCGCGTCATGTTGCGAGATGCCTTCATCCGGGCATCACGGAAACGTACTCGGGGTACGTGCGGTATGAGGCCCTGTTCGGAGAGGGCCGCCTCCGGACCTTCCCGGTCTTTACCGACCCGGTCACCGCAACCAGCCGATCCATCGCCGCTGCAACATGATTGACCCGCGTGCGCTGCACTTCCTCCGCAGCCTGACAACCCTGCCATCCGTCCGGGCGGCCTCCCTCCTGATGACCGGATTGATGGTGATGCTTCCGCTTTGGGCCCCTGCTTCGTGGGCCCAACCGGCAGACCGTTCCGCAGTACAGCGGTACCAGGACGGACTGCATCAATTCAACAACGGCCTGTTTGCTGCTTCGGCGTCCACCTTCCTCGCCTTTCGAAGCACGTATCCGGATCACCCGCGCGCGCCGGATGCCATGTTCCACGAGGCGGAGTCCTATTTGGCCCTCGACCGTGAGGACGACGCCATCCGGCTGCTCCGCGCCTTTGAAGAGCGGTATCCGAGTCACCCGTATGCCTTCGGAAGCCGCCTGGCGCTGGGGAAATATTTCTTTGAACAGGACGACTACGCGCGCGCCATCCTGACGCTGGAACAGGTATTGGAAGGTTCGCCCACCCCCGAGCAGGCTTCGATCGCCCTCTACTGGATGGGAGAATCCGCTTATCAGCTGCAGCGACCGGATGAGGCCATTGGATACCTCGAGCGCATCGTCAGGGAGTACCCACAATCCGAAGTGGCACCAAGGGCAGCGTATGCCATTGCCTTCAATCAGGTGCAGCTTGGACGCTATGACCAGGCCGCAGCGTCCTTCGAGCGGCTCAACCGTCAGTTTGCGTCATCAGCGTTTGCCGCAAACATGGGCCTTGCATTGGCCGAGGTCTATTACGAGATCGATGATTACCGCCGTGCGGCCGAGGAGATCGAGCGACGTCTGCCCAATCTGAGCGGAGCCGCCAGGGAACGGGCCATTTTCCTTCTGGCCGAAAGCCAGAACCAGAACCGCAATCACGATCAGGCCATCGTCAATTACCGGCATTTCACGGAAGGCAATCCGGAATCGGAGTATTTCGAGCGCGCCCTCTACGGCCTGGCTTGGAATTACCATCACGAAGGAGCCTGGCAATGGGCGGCCGACAACTTCCAACGGGTGGTGGATGCCGATTACGAACCGCTGGCCGGGGAGTCCGCCTATTATGCGGGAGTCAACCTGCGTCTGGCCGAGAACATGAGCGGCGCTGTCGGCGCGTTCCGGTCCTTCCTGGACCGCTGGCCTGATCACCGTCTGGCGGACCATGGCTGGATGGAACTGGGCATTACGCTCTACCAGCTACGGCAGTGGGATCAGGCACGGGATGCCTTCCGCACCATCGTCCGTCGATTCCCCGATTCGGATCTGCGGGGCGAGGCCCTCAACCACCTGGGAAACACGGAAGTGGCCTTGGGTAACTTCGATGGTGCGCACGAGGCATTTGACGAGGCCATTGCTATGGGCACCGTGGACCCATCCCTTGGAGCGGCCATCATCTTCCAGAAAGCGTGGCTCAACTATCGGAATCGGATCTATGACGAGGCAGCCCGGGACTTCCTGGCGCTGTTCCAGTCCGACCCGGCCGGCGAGCGGGCGGCTGACGCCATGTTCTGGGCGGCCGAGAGCTTCTTCCAGGACGGGGATCTGGCCCAGGCAGGGACCTTGTTCCGCCGCTACCTGCGCGAGCAACCTTCTGGACAACACCGGGACGCAGCCCAATATGCCCTGGGGTGGACCTATTTCCGGCAAGCAGACTACGCATCTGCCATTCCTCATTTCGAAGCCTTCCTTGACAGCTTCCGTGACGATGCTGGCACGGTCCCGTACCGCACCGATGCCCGCCTTCGGCTGGCCGACAGCTATTTCGCCCTGAAGCGGTATCCCGAAGCCGTTCGGGTCTACGGACGCCTCTCCGCCGAGGGAGACGATTACGCACTGTACCAGATCGGGCAGGCGTATTCGAACTCCGGCGATGCGTTTGAAGCCATGACCACGTTCCGAAACCTGCTCGAGGAATATCCGGGCAGCGAGTGGCGCGAGGAGGCCCGCTACAGCCTGGGGTACCTCTTCTTCCTGAACCAGGAGTATGACCAGGCCATCCTGGAATACGACGCTCTTATCGGCTCCTATCCCCTCGACCCGTTGGCCGCCAAGGCCCAATATGGCAAAGGGGATGCCTGGTTCAACGCCGGGGACATAAATGCCGCCGTCCGGGCCTACCAGGGCGTCCTGAGCAATTATCCGAAGAGCCCGTTCGTGGCAGATGCCGCCGCCGGCATCCAGTTTGCCCTCATGGCCGCCGGGCAGGAAGAACGTGCCGACGCCATCGTGGATTCGCTGGCACAGGCGCTTGCCGGCACGCCAGCCGCCGACCAGCTGCGTTTCCGTCAAGCCGAAGCCAAGTATCAGGCCGGCCTCCTTGACGCTGCCCTGGCCGACTTCATGCGCTTTGTCCAGGTGGCCACCGACCCGGAACTGGTGGCGCAGGCCTGGTACTACATCGGCGAGATCCAGGCCGGTAAAGGGGCGGATGCCGCTGCTGCGGATGCATTCAGGACCGTGGTGGAAAACCATCCGCAGAGCGAGAGAAGGGCCGAGGCCGCGGGCGCCCTGGGACACTTGATGCTGGACGCATCGAACGCGGCCGAGGCCGAGCGGCTTTTCCGCATCATGGAGCGCTCGGCGTCCGACCCGCGAACCCGTTCCCTGGCTTACTATGGCCTGTCGTTGGCACTGCGGATGCAGGGCCGCAACGCAGAAGCAGAAGAACTGCTACGGGAAGCCACGGCCAACACTCCACCTTCGGATGCCACCTACCCGGCCTACCTCGGTATGGCCCGCATCACCCAGGACCAGGGTGATGTGGTCGAGGCGGAGCGCCTCTACGACATGGTGGCCTCCCGGTCCCGCGACGAAACCGGCGCCGAAGCCCTCTATCTGTTGGGTCGCCTCCAGATGGACCAGGGACGGCTCAACCAGGGGATCGAGACCATGTCCCGAATGCAGGCCCTGTTTGCCGGGTACCCCCGCTGGTTGGCTCGAAGCCTCATTGCCCAGGCATCCGCTTTCGAGGACCAGGACAATCCGGGTCAGGCCATCCGCCTCTACCAGACCATCCTGTCCATGTATCCCGAATCTGAAGAAGCCCCGCAGGCGCGGACCCGACTGGAGGTGTTGACCCGATGAACCGTTTCGCCCTGACCCTACTTCTTCTGCTCGGACTCGTCATGACCTTGGGTGCACCGCTGGCCGGTGCCCAGGATGCTGAACTGCCCGACCTGGCCCCGCGGGAGGTGGAAATCACCGGAGACCTGACCATCTCCTTCCCCACCCTCCGGCGACAGCCCATCGTCGGCTTCAACCCGCCTCCGCGGGTGCCGGACATCCCCATGTCCCGCCGTCCCTTCACGGAGGCCTATGCGCAACGGAGTGTGGATCTTCCTCCTTCTCCGCTTCAGGCACCCGAGCCGCCACAGGTGTCGGCAATCGAGCGCAGGGACGCCATGACCGGACTCATCGAGGCGCGCCTCGGCGCCTACCTCGACCGGGGCCTCTCGGCGGACGTGTGCCTCATCGAATCGGAAAGCACGAGCGCCCAGTTGATGTTTGATTATTTCGGTACGGATGGACAAGACCTTGTTGTTTCCGGCACCGAAATGACCACCGGACGGGACCAGGTCCAGGGTGGACTCCGCTTCGAACAGCGGGCCGGCCCCGTCGTGCTGGAACTCGACGGCAGCGGACATCGTGCCTCCTATGGTCTGTTTGGTGCGGTCCCGGCCCCGGGTTCGCCAGCCCTTGCCGATGCCGACCGAAAAGTGTCCGGTTTTGAAGGCGGGATCGGCCTGCGCAACCGTGCCGGATCCCGGACCCGGTTCGGCGTGTCGCTTCGCAGCGGGCTGACACGGATGGAATCCGGCCTCTACGATCCGGCCATCCGGATCGACCCGGCCACCGAACGCGAAGCGGGCTTCCTGACGCTCCGCTCCTCGGCCGCTATCCCCATCCGCGACGGCGAGATCCGGTTTTCCGCCGAAGGCAGCACCATGGGATTGGACGATTCGGGCTTCCCCGGCAGTACGGTACGCTCCGGAGTGGCGCGTTCGGAGGTTTCGTGGCGCTACTCGCGCAGCCTGAATCTGGTCGGGGGCGCAGCAGTGCTCGGCTATGACAGTGCCTCACAGACGGGAGCAGATCCGGCGAGGTCCACGACCTGGCTGGCTCCCATCGCTGGATTCGAATACACCCTGAGTGAGTCCATGACCCTTGAGGGCATGGTTCGCCCGGAACTCGAGGACGGCATGCTGGACCGTGTGCTGGCTTCCTCGCCGGTCATCATGGATGAACCCATCCTGTTGCCCTCGGTGGCCACGATGGATGCCCGCCTCGGTCTGAACATGCAGACGGAAATGGCCACGGCTTCGGTCTCCGGGGGCTGGCGCGACCAGCCCTTCCGGCGGTACGCCTTCCAGCCGACGGCCTCCAACCGGGGATATGCTTCCGGTTATCCGGCACTGGGCTACGGCTCATCCGATGTGTTCTTTGCGTCGGTGGATCTTTCCGTGGTGCCGTTCCGGAGTCTGCAGATCGGCGTGGATGCGGTGTGGCAACAAGCCCGCCTGGCGTCCACGGAGGATGCCGTTCCGTACGTTTCTCCCCTGGTCTTCGGTGGATTTGCCGCCCTCGGCCTCCTAAATGGAGACCTGGAGGCCCGGCTGGAATGGATCCACGAATCCTCCCGTCCGGCGGATCTGGAGGGCACTCGGACCATCGGATCCCTCACCTCTGTACAGGCCATGGTCTCGTGGTTCTTCCACAGTAATTACGGCATCACGACGGGAATCCGGGACCTCGGCGGAGACCCTGAGTACTGGCAGCGCTATACCTACGAATCCAACGTGTTCTACCTCGGATTCCGGTATCGCTGGTAGGCCTCCCCTCCGGACCCGTATCTTCCACCCGATCCGTCCTCATCACCGACCCGCAAATCCGTGAAACAACGCATGGCCATCGGACGCCTGATTGCAGAGGCCCTGCTCAAAGGCGAACACGTGGACATTCCTGGATTGGGGGTCTTCCGGCGGGACGAAGAGCCTGCAACGGTGCATGAACATGGCGATCGGCGGATCTGGATGGCGCCCCGCGCGCGTGTCGTCCTCGGCCATCGCGATGACGCCCCGAAGGGAGGTTCCAGGTGATGCCCCACCCTGCGATTCCTCTGGCCGAATTGATCCGCCGCAGCTCGAACCTTTCTGCTGCAGAAGCAGAGCGACTGGCCTTGGCATGGTCCACCGAAATCCGTCTGGAGTTGGAGCAGACCGGTATCAGTGTGATCCGGGGTGTTGGCACATTGACCCTTGCGGCGGG
>JAQCDI010000095.1 GCA_027620595.1 Bacteroidota bacterium
GGCCGAACGGTCCGAAAGTCCGATGGGAACCGGCCCCTACACGGTCGGGGAGCGCATCCGGGATTCGCATATCACCCTGGAGGCTTTTCCCGGATACTGGGGCGAACCTCCGAAGACCGCGCGGGTGGTCTTCCGGGTCATTCCCGAGGTCTCGACCCGCCTTGCCGAACTGGAAACGGGCGGCGTCCACCTGATTACGGATCTGCCGTTCGACCAGGCGGCGTTGCTGGAGCAGTCTGCAGGTGTGAGGGTGGCCGCCATCCCGGGTGGACGCCGCGTCATGATCGGCATCACGACGGCGGGAGGCCCGGAGCCACTGAAGGACAAACGGGTGCGTCAGGCGCTCAACTTCGCCATCGATTTCGAAGCCATCAGCGAAGGGCTCTTCGGTGGGGAAGTCGAGCGCATGTCCTACATGTTCAACCCACCCTACAACCACCCCACGCTCGAGGCCTACTCCTACGATCCCGACAAAGCGCGGGCGTTGTTGGCGGAAGCCGGCTATCCCGATGGATTCGAGTTGTCCTCGCTGGACACGCCGCTGGGCAAGTGGATCCAGGATTTCGAGTTGGCGCAGACCATCGAATCCCAGCTGGCAGCCATTGGCGTGACGCTCCGGGACGGGGTTCGCACGTATGAATGGGGGAATTACCGCTCCAAGCTGCTCTCTTACGACCTGCCGGGCCTGTTCATGCAGGGCTCCGGGGGCGAATTCGAGCTGCTGACCGAAGCAGCGGACCTGACCATCACGAGTCCATCGAACTTCTATCGATGGGAGAATCCCGAATACGAAGCGCTCTGGCAGGAACTGCAGACAGAGCTCGACGAGACGCGTCGTCTCGAAATCGGTTACCGGATGCAGGAAATCGTGCACAATGAGGCGCCCTGGATATTCCTGCACATCCAGCCCGACGTCTATGGCGTGAGCGACCGGTTGGACTGGCAGCCGCGTCCCGATGAACTGATCCACCTCTGGGACGTGACCCTGAATCCCTGACCCGGTCCCGTTCATGCTCCGATACGTCGCCAAGCGCCTGCTGATGGCCGTCTTCATCCTGTGGGCGGTGGCCACGATTGCCTTTGCGCTGACCTTCCTGAGCGGGGATCCCGCCACCCTGATGATCGGCGACCATTGGACGGCCGAGCAGATTGCCGCCTTCCGTGAGGCCATGGGCTATGATCGCCCGCTGCTCGTGCAGTACGGGGACTACCTGGCTGGTCTGCCGCGGGGAGATTTCGGCGTGTCCGTGCGGCAACAGGTGCCCGTCATGGACCTCATCCTTGAGCGATTTCCCGCCACGCTGGAGCTGACCGCCGCCGCGCTTTTCCTGATCGTGTTCGTCTCGATTCCCATCGGGGTCCTCTCGGCAGTGAAGCGGAACACGCTGGCAGACCGGGTGGCCATGAGTGGTGCCCTTTTTGCCCAGTCCGTGCCCACGTTCTGGCTGGGCATCATGCTCATCCTCGTGTTCGGCGTCTGGCTGCGCTGGCTGCCGGTTTCGGGCCAGGGGACCATACTGCATCTGTTGCTGCCCGCCATCACACTGGCCACGTTTTCGACAGCCCGGATTGCCCGACTGGTGCGCTCCTCCATGCTCGACGTGTTGGGGCAGGACTACATCCGCACGGCTCGGGCCAAAGGGTTGCCAAACTGGCGAATCCATTACGTCCATGCGCTCCGCAACGCGCTCATTCCTGTCATCACGATACTGGGTATCGAGGTGGGCAGCCTGCTGGGCGGCGCACTCATCACGGAGACGGTGTTCGCCTGGCCGGGGATTGGCCGCTTGACGTTGCAGGCCATCCAGGCCCGGGATCTGCCGCTCGTACAAGGGGTGATCACGTTCGGCGCCCTCGTGTTCGTACTTGTGAACCTGCTCGTGGACCTCAGCTATTCGTTGATCGATCCGCGCATCCGGAGCGAGGAGGGCGGCAAACGATGAAGGCGCTCTGGCTGTCCATACGCCGCTCGCCAGTGGCCCTGACGGCGTTCATCGTGCTGCTGGGGCTGGTGGGCGTGGCCTTGTTGGCACCGGTGTTGGCCCCCATGGATCCTGGCGCCATCGACATCCGTGCCCGACTGAGCCCTCCGGGCGAAGGAGGGCACATCCTGGGAACGGACAACGTGGGCCGGGACGTCTTGAGCCGGATCATCCATGGCGCCCGCATTTCGCTCTTCGTCGGCGTGGCCACCGTCCTGATCGGCGGCATATTCGGCTCCGTCCTGGGCATCGTGGCGGGGTATTTCCGTGGTTGGGTCGAAACGGTCATCATGCGCCTGGTGGATATCCAGCTCGCTTTCCCGTCCATTCTCCTGGCCGTGGCCATCATGGCCCTCGTCGGACCCAGCATGATGAACGTGGTCGTGGTGCTGAGCATTGCCACGTGGGCACCATTCTGTCGCGTGGCGCGCGGACAGACCCTCTCGGTCTGCAACCAGGAGTACATCACGGCGGCCGTGTCGCTCGGTCTTTCGGACACGCGCATCCTTTGGCGACACGTCCTGCCCAACATCATCAACCCGCTCATTGTTGTGGCGTCCTTCGCGCTGGCCACCAACATCATCAACGAAGCGTCCTTGAGCTTCCTGGGTGTCGGCGTGCCGCCTTCCACGCCCACATGGGGCGGCATGCTGGGCGAGGGGCGCAATTACCTGCGCATCGCATGGTGGGTGGCCACGCTGCCGGGCATCGCCCTGATGCTGTCGGTCTACTCCGTCAACATGCTCGGGGACTGGCTGCGGGACCACTACGACCCGCGACTGACAGATTCCTGACCCCGGTCCGGTCCATCCCATTGAGTTCGCCCCCGACAAACCATACCATACGCACCAACCTTTGACGCCCATGCCCGCCCCCGTCACCATCGGATTCGAACTCCCCAACGACGATGTCCATTCCGTGGCCGGTTACTGCGCCGCGGAGATGGCCATCGACCAGGCCAATGCCGTCGGAAACCTGCCCGCGGAGGTTCGCCTGGAAGTGATCGTCAACGGCAAGGACCGCGCCATTGCGCGCAAGGCCGCCTCCGATTTCGTGGCGCGCCCGGACGCCATTGCCGTACTCGGTCCCACGAACAGCGCCATGGCCGTCATCTCGCAGGACATCTACGCCGACGCCGGCATCCTGCAGATCAGCTCCGAGGCGTCCAGCCCGCTGCTGACCAGCAAGGGCTACACGCATTTCTTCCGCAACGTGGCCAACGACGAGGTGCAGGGCCGCGCGCTGGCACAGGCCGCCGTCAAGTATATCGGCGGCAAGCGGATTGCCATCCTGAACGAGGATTCGGCCTGGGGCGAACCTATTTCGGCCATTTTCGCCGGGGAATGCCGCCGGTTGGGGGTCGAACCGGTCCTGCATTTCGGTTACACCGCCAAGGAGCGGGCTCTCGATTTCTCAGATCTGATCGAAGCTGTGGTGGCCGTGAAGCCTGATCTGGTCTACTTCGCCGTCTACTGGAATCAGAGCCACATCATTACCCACATCCTGCGCGAGCGGGGCGTGGACGCCGTCTTCCTGGGATCCGATGCCCTCAAGCCCTACGCCTTCCTCGAAGTCCCGAGCCGGGACAAGCAGCCGCCCTACCACTCGCTGGCCGGCATCGACATGATGGTCAAACCCTCGGCGCGCCAGTTCCTGGTGGATTTTGCTGGCCGCTACCCCCAGATGCTCGACTCGCCACAATACGCTCCGGAAGCCTACGACTGTGCGGGCCTCATCCTGGAGTGCATGCGGCGAGCCCCTGAGTTGACCCGTTCGGCTGTTCTGGCCGAAATGCAGCGTTTTGGAACGTATTCGGGCGCGCTTGGCGACATTTCCTTTACCGAAACCGGGGACCTGAAAGACCCCGACATCGGCCTCTACCGCTGCAAGGACGGGCAGCGGATTTTCATTGATCTCATCAAGAACCTTGTCTGAGCGGGTTCGCCCCCACCCAACCCAACACCCCCATGTCTGCAGGCAGAAAAGAAACCTGTTTCCTCACGCGGCCCACTCCCGAGGGAGGGGAGCGTCGCATGCCCATCGGCGTGATCCACGGCGCCAGGCCCGGTGAACGCATAACCGTCTTCGGCGGCCAGCACGGTACGGAGTACGCCGGCATCGAGGCGTCCATGCGCCTCTTCCGCGAGACCGATCCGGCCGATGTGACCGGTACGATTGTGGTTTCGATGGCCACCCACGTCGAAAGCCTCATGAACTGGGAGCAGTTTGCCCCCACGTATCCCGAGATTGCCGACATGATGCTCGAGGCGGCCACGGGCAGCCAGTACATCATCAACTGCCACGGTGGCGAGTTCACGGAGCTCATGCACCCCTACGTGATCTGCCGCCTGATCGGCAACGAAGCGGCCGAAGCGGTGGCCATGCGCATGGCCCGGGCCCTGGGCGTGGGTATCGTGTCGCTCTCCAAGTATCGGGGCGAACCGCCACCGGACCCTTCCGGCGCTCGCCCAGCCTGGTGGCTCTGGCCCAAGAAGGGTCTGTGCGACAAGCTCGGCATCCCGGAGATCACGCCCGAGATCGGCGAGGTGGGAGACAGGGACGACAAGCTGATGTACGACGGCATCGTCAACGTCCTCAAGGAACTGGGATTCCTCCCGGGTCCGGCCATCCAGTTTGCCGAACCCGCTGTGATCGGGGACCGCTGGTGGCTCACGGCCAACCAGGAAGGTATCTGGTTTCCGGTCGTCACGACCGGCGAGGACGTGGAGAAAGGACAGTTCCTGGGCGAAGTCAGGGACTTCTTCGGCACTGTGCTGCAACGGGTTGAGGCGCCCGAGCGCGCCAAGGTCATGAACATGAACATCGGAATGCCGGTCAAGAAGGACGGCTTCCTCATCTGGATCGGCCAATTATGAGTGCGGATCATCTGCTGCCCCCGGGGCGGTCCTACGAGTTGTCCTTGGAGCTCCTCAAGGGTGCCATCGACATCCACGTCCATGCCGGCCCACACATCTTCTCGAGCCCACGCCGCGTGGATCCCGTCGAAGCCGCTCAGGAGGCCCTGGCCGCCGGCATGCGCGCCATCGTCTACATGGACGTCTTCGAGATGTCCAACGGCACGAGCTGGATCGTGAACCGCGTCATGCGGGACTCCGCCGACCGGTTCGAGACGTTCGGCGGCCTGATCATGAATACGACTTACGGCGGGATGAACCCCCGGGCGGTCAAGACGGCGCTCTCCTATGGCACGGGCGCCAAATACGTCTCCTTCGGCGCCCATTCAACGTATTTTCAGGCCGCGAGGGAAGGGCACCTCGTGGACGGGAAGTTCGTGCCGCTCTCCGAGCTCTATCCGCAATTCAAGACCGAGGAGCTGGACCGGTGCATCCGCATTCCGCTCGAGGGTCCGCCGGGACCCGAGTTGGATGAAATCCTGCGCCTGATTGCGGCCAACCCCCATGTCTTCCTCAACACGGGCCATGTGTCGGTCGAGGAGGCCATCCGGCTTATCGAGCTGTGCGGGGAATACGGCATCAAGCGCATCCTGGTGGCCTCGTCGGTCACCAAGATTGCCACCATGCAGCAGCTCAAGTGGATGGCCTCGAAGGGCGCGTTCATCGAGTACACGCTGGCTGCGTACACCCACACGACGCCCATTCCCAAGACACACTACTACGTGGAGCGGGAATACATGTCCATCGATGAGGGCATGGACGCCGCCCCGGACGGCGGCGTCAAGAAGGTCTCCGAGCAGATCCGCGAGCTCGGCGCCGAGCACTGCATCCTGTGCTCGGACTTCGGGGTCTACACGCTGCCCACGCCCGTCGAGGGCATGCGCGCCTTCGTGGCGTGCATGCTCGATCTGGGCATCCCGGCCGCCGACATCCGGACCATGATCAAGACGAATCCCGAGCGGCTGTTGGGCCTCGATCCACTTCCCGAGCCGTTCCTGACCGCGTGAACGTACGCACCATCCGCATAGCGCAGGAGCATGTCCGGATCTCGGATCCGCACATCACGAGCGACAACGCCGAGCGGTTGTCCATCCTGGGCAACGTGTTCGATCCGTTGATGCGGGTGCGGGAGGATGGGACGTTCGAACCGGCCCTGGCCAGCGCCTGGACGCTTTCCGCGGATGCTCGGACCTGGACGTTCGAGGTGCGGAGCGACGTTGTTTTCCACGACGGAAAGCGTTTGGTGGCGGAGGACGTGGCGTTCTCCCTGCGGCGCATGCGGGATGAGGACATTCCGGGTGAGCTCGGCACGAGCGGGGTGATCCGCGGCTACCTGGCCGGGACGGAGATCGAGGTTGCTTCCAGCGGTGCCGTGACGCTGCGCACCCCGGAGCCGATGGCGGACCTGTGCGACCTGCTCTGCGACATCCCGATCCTGTCCGAAGCAGCCGTTGCCGCGCTGCCCGGGCGGTTCATCGGTACGGGGCCGTTCCGTGTGGTGGATACGGGCGAACCCCTGGTCCTGGAACGCGCCGATCTGCGACTGGCGTGGCAGGCCGAGCCGGATGCCGGGGCGCGCCTGGACATGCTGCGCAGGGGGGAGGTGGACATCGCCGCCAAACTGGCGCCGTCCCAGGATGCCGTCGCCGACGTCCGGGTGGTCCGGAGCACGACGAGCGTGTGCGCCACCTTCATGTTCAATTTCGAGCGCCGGCTGGTCCAGAATGTGCACTTCCGCCGTGCCATCAATCTGGCGGTCGATGTCGAGGCCCTGGTCCGGGAGGTGATGCACGGCGCAGCGGACCCTTTGAATGGTCCGCTGACGCAACGGCACCTCGGGCATGATCCGGACGTCGCACCCTGGCCTTTCGATCCCCAGGCCGCCCGACGGGAAATCGCCGAGGGAGGCTTGAAAGGGGAAAAAGTCCTGATCGACATCCCGGCTGTGCTGCCCGACGAAGCCCGTGAGCTGGCGCTGCGTGTGGCCGCGTACCTGTCTGCTGTGGGCCTGCTCTGCGAGATCCGCACCGAAACGGACCGACCGGGCTATGCCAATCGGGTCCGGTATCGCAAGATCGGGGACATGGCCTGTTTCGATTCCAGCCCTTCGAGCACGTTCCGCGTCTTCCGGGAGAAATTCCACTCGGGTTTTGCCGGGCCCTGGTGGCTGGGCTTCGAGAACAAGGAGTTCGATCGCCTGGTGGACCATGCCCAGCGCACGCCGGACATCGGGGACCGACGTACCCTGTATCGGAAGGCCTATCGGATCCTGCGGGACGAAGCCCCCTGGCTTTTCCTCTACAATCCGGTTCGCCTGACTGCCATCAACCCATCTGCCGCTGCCGTGCCCGCCGACTGGCGACCGGGCCCGGGCGGCTTGCTGCTGTTCTGATTGTCATGCCTGTATCCATTGCCCTCCATACCATCGGCCAGACGCCGCGCCCGGATCTCACGCCGTTCATTGCGGCCGCCATCGGGGTGCCGGACATCGTCGTGACCGGTGCGCTCGACGGCCTCGCCGCGGCCGATGTGCCGGCTCCGGCCCCGGGAGACTTTCCTCTGGAAACCCGCCTCTCGGATGGCACCCGCGTTGAGGTCGGGGCCTCTTTCCTCGCGCCGCTCCTGCAGCAGCGCATCGACGCGATGGAGGAGCGGGTGGAGCTGCATCTCGTACTGTGCGCAGGTCCATTGCCGGACCTGACAGCCCAGGGAGCGCTGGTCCGTCCGTTCGAACACGCCTGTGATGTGCTCTTGAGCCGCGGCGTGAGGCGTCCCCTCGTCATCGTGCCTTTCGACACCCAGGCCGCGCCCGCCCGCGGGAAGTGGGTGCAATCGGGGTTCGATCCCGAGGTGCGCTCCATGGAGGAGCGGCCGCCGGACCAACCTGCCGACGTCTGGTTATTGGACATTGGGCACGCGGCGGTGGCTGACGGAGCGGATGCCCTGATATTGGACTATGTCGGGTATCGCAAGCAGATCCTCGATGCCGTGCAGCGCGGCTTGCCCGTGCCGGTCATCGACCTTGGGCACCTGGCCACGGATTTTGTGAGGGAATTATTGGATGAAATGAGCGGCCTGGCGCCGGAAGCATGATGGATGGTTTCGATCTCGTGGTGAAAGGACCCCTGGCGCTACCCGGACAGACAGCGCCCACACCCGGCTGGCTCGGTATCCGCGACGGGCGGATTGAGGCCATTTCGGGCGAACCGCTTCCCGGCGCACAGCTCGTGGACGCAGGCGGAGCGTGGGTCCTGCCCGGATTCGTGGACGCCCACGTGCACTGCCGCTCCTGTGAGGAAGAAGGCATTACGGCCACCACCCGGGCGGCTGCGGCCGGGGGTACGACCACGATCATCGACATGCCCTTCGACCGGCCCAGCCGCCCGGTCAACTCGCTGGAGCGCCTCGAGGCCAAGAAAGCCGACATTGCCCGGGAAGCCATCGTGGACGTGGGCCTCTACGTGACCTTTCCGCCCGCGGGACCGCTGGATCAGATTGCGCCCATGGCGGACGCCGGCGCGGCCGGTTTCAAGGTGTCCACCATCGAAGTGGACCCCGTGCGGTTTCCGCGCATCTCGGATCACCGCTTCGTGGAGGCGTTCCGGGAGATTGCCCGGACCGGCCGTCCCGTGGCGGCCCACCAGGAGAATCAGGAAATCATCTTCGGAGAAGCGGCGCG
>JAQCDI010000096.1 GCA_027620595.1 Bacteroidota bacterium
GATGGTGGCTCCGGCCATAACGTCGATGGTGGCTCCGGCCATAACGTCGATGGTGGCTCCGGCCATAACTGAGGAGAAGACCCGTGGACCCGCCGAAACCAAAGGGAGGTTTCAAGCGAGCGAACCGCTGGCATGATCAAAACGGAGGCCCCGTTGAGTATGAGTACTTCAGCGGGGCCTCTTTACTTTAATGTCAGGACAGGTACTAGAACTCTTCGATGGCCTTGAGGACCTCGTGGACGATGTCGGCTTCGTCGATGGTCTTGAGGATCTTGCCCTTTTTGAAGAGGTGGGCTCGGCCGCGGCCGAGGGAGACGCCAAGGTCGGCGCCAGCGGCTTCGCCGGGACCGTTGACGGCGCAGCCCATGAGGGCCACGTTCAGGTCCTTCTCGAACTTGCGGGATTTGACGGCAGCTTCGACCTCCTGCACGATGGTAAAGAGGTCGCCAGTGAGTCGGCCACAGGTGGGACAGGCGATGATGTTGACGCCAGGACGACCAAGACGCAGGGACTTGAGGATCTGATGCCCCACCTCGACTTCGTGCGCCGAATCGGCGGCAAGAGAGACGCGAATGGTATCGCCGATGCCTTCGGCCAGCAATGCGCCGATGCCGATGGAGCTCTTGACGGTGCCGGTCTCTTTCGATCCTGACTCGGTGACACCGAGATGCAGCGGAAAGTCCGTGCGTTCGGCAAGCAACTTGTACGACTGGATCATGAAGAAGACGTCGGAATGCTTGACGCTGATGACCACGTCTTCAAAACTGGCGGCCGAGCAGATCTCGACGTGCCGCATGGCACTTTCATAGAGCGCTTCGGGCTGCGGATAGCCATACTTGTCGAGGATGTCCTTCTCGAGCGACCCGGAATTCACCCCAATCCGGATGGGAATGCCTGCGGCCTTGGCGGCGTGCAGCACTTCGAACTCCCATTCGCGCTTACCGATGTTGCCGGGGTTGATGCGGACCTTTGCCACCCCAGCTTCGATGGCCTTGAGCGCATACTGGTGGTTGAAATGGATGTCTGCCACCACGGGCACCTTGGCGCCAGCGACTACTTCTGGCAGGGCGTCAGCATCTTCCGGGCGCGGAACGGCAACGCGTACGATGTCCGCTCCGGCGTCGGCCAGGCGGTTGATTTCAGCAACCGACTTCTCGACATCATGCGTCTTGGAGGTCGTCATCGATTGGACGGAGATCGGTGCTCCGCCGCCGATGGCTACCTCACCTACGTGGACCTGTCGGGATTGTCTTCTGGGGCGTTCCATGCGAATAGGGTTCGGAATGAGGGGTGATCCATCATGAGGAGCACCAAAGCTGGGTGAACAACGGGTGTCCAGGCTGGCAAGTTCAGGGGCCGGGCGCTGGAAGTCTTTCCAACGCCTGAGTGGACGGCGGTTTTCCTGCGTTACCCGAAAATGCGGTGTATTCGATCAAACCTGAAGGCCGCCCGGCGCACATACTCACGCATCACCGCTCGATTCCACGAGTCTGCGCTTCTCCTGCTCGGTCAACGAATCGTAACCGGTGGCGCTGATCTTGTCGAGGATGCGGTCGATCTCCTCTCGATCGGGGCTCGCTGAGGAACCGGAGGAAGCGGCGGAAGCGGAGGAAGCGGCGGCAGTGGAATCCAGTCGATACACCCGGGCCGTCGGGGTATCAGATGGCGACGATTTGCGGTTCGCCAACCAGTTTTCCATACCTGCCAGAATGGAAGAAGGCCCGGAACCCGAGGTTCGCCCATAACGGGATCGGAAGAACCATTCCGCCCACGGAGCCGGGTGATGTCCTTCCTGCGACAGCCTGCCCATCAGGAAACCGGTCAGCACGCCGCCCAGGTGGGCAGAAACCGACGTCCCCCCCGCTGACAGGAAGAGGATGTCGAGCGCGATGAAGCCAATGACGACGTGGATGAGCCGGACGACGCCGATGAACATCAGTGCCACGCGTTTGTCGGGCTGGTGGACGGCAACCATGGTCATGAGCGCCAGCACCGCGCCCGAGGCGCCATGCACCGTCCCGCCGAATGGCCCAACGCCGGGAAACAAGGCGTGCAATGCGACGGTCAGCAGCGCACCGCCAGCGGCACCGTACACATAGATCCCCAGGATCCGCCCCGGTCCATACAATTCCTCGTAGTCCTTCCCGATCCAGAACATCCAGAGCATGTTGAACCCGATGTGCAGCAAACCACCCAATCCGCCGCCCAGGTGCAGGAAGGCATAGGTGAGCAGTTGCCAGGGTGCCATCAGGATACCCGGCCACTGCGGGTTCAGGGCAATGTGCGTCAGGACGAAGCTGCGGGTGCTCTCGGGATAGACCAGCACCAGATTCCACGCAAGGTACATGACCACATTGATGGCCAGCAGCACACGCAGGGCGCGCGGCTGGGCACCATACCACATCAGGAACCGATTGGAAGACATGAGCTGTGCTGCGGGTTACCAGTACATGCGCCTTTCGGGCTTCCAGGGCAGCTTACCTCGCCAGAATTGGATGAGCAGGAAGCCGAACAGCATTCCTCCCAGGTGGGCAAAGTGTGCCACCGCACTCGAACCGCTGACGCCGGCAAACAGCTCGATCATGCCGTAGCCGATCACGAACCACTTGGCCTTGATCGGAAACAGGAAATAGAGGTAGATGGGCTGATCGGGAAACATCATCCCGAAGGCCAGCAGGATGCCGAAGACGCCACCAGAAGCACCGATGGTCGGCACCCACCAGCGCGGATCGCCCCCGCTGGCCATGTAATCCCAGGTGATGATGGGAAGCTGGATCAAAGCGGCGCCGATGACGCAGGCGAAGTAGAAGACAAGGAAGCGGTGTGAACCCCACGTGTTCTCCACCTGGACGCCAAACATCCAGAGGGCGAACATATTGAACAGCAAGTGGCTTGGGCTGCCGTGAAGGAATCCGTACGCGAACAGCTGCCAGGGCCAGAATTCGCCCGAACCGATGCGCGGGGCTTCACCGAGCGGCCAAAGACCGAACCACTTGATCAGTAGCTGATTGGTCTCCGGCACGATCTGCGCCAGGAACACCAGCACATTGAGGATCAGGAGATTCTTGATGACCGGCGGGAAGACAGCGAATCGCGTCGGCGGCTGGTACGAGCCTTGGTACATGGGTTATCGGGACTGTTCGACTGTTCCGTTTTCAGTATTCCGGGCGAAGACGACTGTGAGCGGCGGACGACTGTGAAGTCCGTGTGGCCTGACGAGCGCCTAAACCACGCAACGTCTGATTGGTTCGGGCGAACCGCACGGGCGGCCATACCTCGATTACGGGCGAACCGCGCGGGTGGACGGACGGGTGGCGGACGGCAAGTACGGGCGGCAGCCACACGGGTATAGCGGGCGCTCTGCGCACGGGTTGCACCGATCCCCGGCATTAGGAATGTGACGAATGCATAGATTGGGGGCGGACAACCGCAAAATTCGTGAAACACAGCGTACCCGACACTGGGTCGTACCGCCTGCCCCGGGCCGATTCCGGCCGGGCGATTCCGCCTTGGTCGGAAGTGATCCGGTGGACAGACCCCGCCAGGACCTGGGGCTGCGCCCCGGCCCGGAATCGGCCCGTTGCCCCTGTCACGAACCTGCACCTTGCCGTGTCCCTCCGAACGGCATACCCACCGGACCGGCCCTTGTCGGACACCGATCAGCGCATGCCGCCCTGGGACAACCGACGCGACGCGGCAGCAGGGCCCATCCCGGTACCAGAGCGAAAGCGGGAACCCATCCTCTTGGACAGGTCTTCCGGCGACGGTCACAGAGGAGCGACCCCACAGGTGCCAGCCGTCGAGCGGGATGCCCTGCCGGCGTTCCTTCCGCTGAATGTCCATCTCGGCGTACCCTTGAGCCAGCAGACAGCACACCCTCGAATGGGGACCATGGCTGGACCAGTCAAGGAGAAAGTGCATTCGGGAGGCACATCCTGGCGAAAGATGGCAAAGGTCATCGCGATGCTGGGCGTGCTTGTCGGTACCGTTGGGGCGATCTGGCTGGGACTTCGCATCGCTGAGCGCAACCGCCTGCTCCCCTCCCTGCCCTCGCGTCCGGCGGCCACGCTGCCCGAAGCGAGTGTGATCCTGGCCGCGGACGGCTCCGAACTGGGCACCCTTTTCGACGAACGGAGGATCTGGAAACCCCTGACCGAAATGTCGCCGGTGGTGGTCGACGCACTGCTCGCAGCGGAAGATCACCGGTTCGCCTCCCATGATGGTGTGGACTGGATCCGCATGGCGGGAGCGTTCTGGAGCACGCTCACCGGTAATCCCGAAGGCGCGTCCACCATCCCCATGCAGTTGGCGCGCAACTACTTTCCGGAACTGAAGCAGCACAGCCTGCTGGATCGCAAGATTGAGGAGATCCTCCTGGCCCGACGCATCTCCGGCAGCATGTCCAAGGAGGAAACGCTGGAATGGTACGTGAACACAGTGGCCTTCGGGCACAACAGTTTCGGCATCGAGGCGGCCGCACAGCGGTTCTTCTCCACCTCCAGCGCAGAACTGACCCTTTCCCAGGCCGCCCTGCTGGTGGGCTTGCTGAAGGGTCCCTCCCGCTACGATCCGCTCCGTAATCCGGATGCTGCCCGTTCGCGTCGCAATACGGTCCTGCAGCGCATGGCCGAGCTGGATATGATCACGCCATCCAGGGCCGAGGAGGCCGCTCGGATGGCACTGAATCTCCATCCCAGGGTGTACCACCCCGCCGACTCCTTCGCGCCGTATTTCCTGGATTACGTCCGCCGGGAAGCCGAACAGTGGGCCAACCGGGCGGGGTACGACCTGCGCAATGATGGCCTGGTGATCCACACGTCCATCCGGCCGGAAATGCAGCGCTTGGCCGAAGAAGCGGTGGCTCGCCAGAGCGCCATCCTGCAACAGGTGCTCCTGGGGGATTTCGGCGCCCCTGGTTCGGTGCGCAACGAGCGCTTCTGGCGCGAAAAGCGGGATCTGGAAGAGGACCTGATCCGGCGCACCGAGCCCTATCGCACGCTTCGCAATGCGGGGCGAACCGATTACGAAGCCCTGCTGGCGGTGCGCAGCGACCACGCGTTCGTCCGTGGGGTCCGGGAAGCCGCCACGCGGCTGCAGGGTGCCCTGGTGGTAATGGACCCGGGAAGCGGGCAGATCCTGGCCTGGGTGGGCGGCCACGATTACCGGAATGACCAATTCGACAAGGTGGCCTCCGCCCGTCGGCAGCCCGGTTCGATCTTCAAGCCGATCCTCTATGCACGGGCCATCGAGGACGGATATTCCCCGTATTACCTGGTGCAGGACGAAATCCGCACCTTCACGACCTCGGCCAAGGGAGAGCGGTGGACGCCCACCAACGCCGGGGGCGGCGCCAGCGGACGGCTCCTGACCCTGGAACAGGGCCTGGCCTGGTCCAAGAACACCGTTTCAGCTCATCTGATCTCGAAGATCGGCCCGCAGGATGTGATCGACCTGGCGCGGGACATGGGTATCTCCTCCCCGCTCATGCCCGTCCCGTCACTGGCGTTGGGCACCTCGGAGACCTCCCTGCTGGAAATGACGACCGCCTATGCCACGTTGGCGGATATGGGGGTTCGTCGCAATGTGACCGGTATCACCTCCATATCGGACCGCGAAGGCAACCTCGTGGCCACTTTCCCCTCCAAGCCCGACCGGGTCCTCAGCGAACAGACCGCCTATACGATGATCCGCATGCTGGAGAAAGCGGTCAATGAAGGCACGGGCGGCATGGTCCGCTCCCGTTTCGGCATCAAGGGAGACCTGGCAGGCAAGACGGGAACGACCCAGAACAATGCCGATGGCTGGTTCATTGCCATGCATCCCGAGGCGGTGGTCGGCGCCTGGGTCGGATTCAACGACCAACGCATTTCCTTCCAGTCCGATTACTGGGGCCAGGGGGGACACAACGCCCTTCTGCTGGTCGGGGACTTCCTGAAGCAAGCCCAGCAGGGCCCGGGGGCCATCTTGCCACCCGCCCGGTTCGAGCGCCCCAAAGGCTATCGGGAGCCGGTTCGCCCCGTATATTCCTCGCCCTCGGCAGACGTCGAAACGGCCGGCGATGAGACTGGACCGCCCGCCATCGAATCCCCTCTGCGCCTTCCCGTCCGACAACCCTTCCTTCCCAAGTATCCGTGATCCTCGTTGTCTCCGATCTGCACCTGGGAAGGGCACCCGATCAGGACCCGACCATCCTGGCCGACCTGGCCGATTGTGTAGCAGCCACCGAGCCGGCAACGATCATCTTCCTTGGCGACGTGTTCGATGCCTTCATCGAGACGCCCGGGCACATTCCGCCTGAAGTACATGCCTGGAGTGCACAGGTCCAAACGTGGCGCAACCAGGGGCTGGACATCCATTACCTGATGGGCAATCACGACCGCTGGCACCGCACCTGGGTCCGGGACCGGATCGGCCGCATGCCGGTGCGCACGCACATTGACCTGGACATTGAGGGGCATCGCGTCCGTCTCGAGCATGGGGATGCGGGCGAACCGCATGGCCCGATGACGCGGTTCGCCCGATGGGTTTCCGATCTGCGTATCGTCTACCGCCTTTGTACGATCCTGATGCCAATGGGTGGATTGCAGGCGCTGGCCGCGTGGGTTTCCCGCCGGGCCGGCAATCCTGATCCCAGTCCGACGACGATTGCGGCGCTGGAGGCGTATGCCTTGCGGATGCTGGCCGAAACGTCCGCGAGCGGCATGGTGATGGGGCATGCCCACCGGGCTCAGCTCCGAAAGGATTCCGCGGCGAGGTGGTATGTCAATACGGGGGACTGGTACAACCGGCGCACCTTTGCCATTCTGGAAGCGTCGGGCGTTCGCCTGGCAGGCTGGGAGCAAGGCCGCGTGCAGAACCTGGATTCTGCACCGTTCCCGGGGTAAAACCAGAACTTCGGCAACCGGGACAACCTTTTTCCCGCATGGATCGTTGGACTGAGGATCACCTAAGACAGGCCCGGCAAAAGGCCACTCTGAACCATGTCTGACTGGTCCTATTCCGACGAGGAGCTGAAGAACTATTTCAACGATGCCGGCGCGCGTGCTTCCGGCAAGAAGAATCCACACCGGCGATTGCTGGCGTGGTGGGATCGCAAGCTCAAGGACGGGCGGAAAGCGGAAGCGGCCGCCTTGCTGACCTGGGCAATGGCCGCGCTCGTCTCGTTCACGCTGTTCCTGGGGTTCTACTTCATCTCGATCATCGACGAGCTGCCACCGCTGACCGAGATCGAGAACCCGGAATTCCAGCTGGCCACGATTGCCTACACCGCCGACGGCCGGGAATTGGCCCGCTACGCCCGCCAGAACCGTTCCTGGGTCTATTATGACGACATCTCCCCGCATGTGATCAATGCCCTGTGGGCAACCGAGGACCACCGGTTCTATGACCATTGGGGCATCGACGTTTTCAGGACGTTCTCTTCGGTGGGCAAGACGGTGCTTGCCAAGTTGCATATCCCGGGTTTCGATGTGCAAGGCGGTTCCACCATTTCCCAACAGTTGGCCCGCAACCTGTACAACAGCCGTATCGGCAAGGAGCAGACGGTCGGGCGCAAGATGAAGGAGTGGGTAACGGCGGTACAGCTCGAGCGCAGGTACACGAAGAACGAGATCATCGAGATGTACCTGAACACCGTCGAATTCCCGTACAACGCGTACGGCATCGAGGCCGCGTCCCGGACCTTCTACGGGAAGGACCCGAGGGACCTGAATGAGCTCGAGAGTGCCACCCTGGTGGGCATGCTCAAGGGGATCACCCGATACAACCCGATCCGCAACCCGGAACTGGCCCGCCAGCGCCGCAACGTGGTGCTCTCGCAGATGATCAAACGGGAGGTGCTGGCCGAGGAATTCCTCGAGACGCATCGGGCCGACTCGGTGAACGCCGTGTACCGCTCGGCGGCCATCACGCAGTCCGTGGCTCCCCACTTTGCCGAGGAAGTACGCAAGCAGCTCGTCCGCTGGGCCGAGGCCAACGGGCACGACATCTATGATGACGGCCTGATCGTCTACACCACGCTGGATTCCCGCATGCAGGCCATGGCGCAGGCGGCGGCGGATTCCTTGATGCCTTGTTTCGAGGCGGTGGCCGATTTCGAATGGAGCGAGGCGGGGAACGACTTCCGGGTGTGGGATACGGAGCCCTGTTCCTATGTCGGACTCGACAGACAGCGCGGGTTCACCCCCTGGAAGACCTTCTTCGAGCGCAATCCGCAGGTATTCGAAGGCAGCATCACGCGGACCGAGCACTATCGCAGCCACCGCCGGGCGGGCCTTTCCCGGGATGAGGCGGTTGCCGCTTTGAAAGCGGATGCCGATTTCGTGGACTCCCTGAAGACGATGGTGACCCGTCCGGAAATCGGCATGGTTGCCATCGATCCGCAGACGGGGTTCGTCAAGGTCTGGATCGGCGGGCGGCGCCTCGACAACGAGTGGTATGACAAGGTTTCCATGGCCGAGCGCCAGCCCGGTTCGACGTTCAAACCCTTCCTGTACACAGCGGCCATCGACAACGGGTATTCGCCCTACTACACGCTGCTCGACGATACG
>JAQCDI010000097.1 GCA_027620595.1 Bacteroidota bacterium
CACGGCGCCCTGGTCGCAGGCGTAGAGGCACGTTCCGCACTCAATGCAGTCCTCGAACTGGAAGTGCACATGGCCCTGCTCGTCAAGGGTATAGCACTTGGCCGGGCATACCCGCGTGGTGCACTTGTGCGGGCAGGTGCTGTTGCAGATGGCGGTGTCCACTTCAATGTGGGCACGGGCTTCTGAGCGTCCCTGGTTGCGGTAATTGACCCGCCCGAGGCGTTCGGCAACGGTCAAGGCTTTGCTTGCACTCATGTCGGTTCGTCGATGTGGTGGTTCAGAGGGAACGGGCAGCCTTGAGACCAAGCTTGACGAGGTCCCAGTAGGAGGCATGACGCTTCACAGCGGCGCGCATCATGGCCGAAGCTTTCTGTGTGGGCTGACTGTCGATGGTGAAAAACTGCCGGCCAAAGTCGCATACGAGATCGGGGACCGTGGAGAACATCTCCTTGCGGTGCAACAGGTGCACAGCGTCCTGAAAGGAGCGCATGTCCTGCAGCACATAGCTGCTCTCGAGCGCTTTCCGGTAGTTGGACAGCATGGCCTTGGAGAAATCATTGGCCTTCTTTGCCTCGACGACGGTTTCGGCGGCCAGGATACCACTGCGCATGGCATAGTCCATCCCCTGGATGGCCTTGCCGGCGTTGAGCAACAGGTGCGCCGCCTCGCCGGCAATCATGACGCCATCGGCATAGATCTCGGAAGGCATACCCTTGATATCCCCAGTGGAGACCACGTGGGCGGAATACTCCACTGTTTCGGCGTCCCGGATCATGTCGGCCACGGCCGGGTGGGCTTTGAACGTGTTCAGGATATCATAGGGCGTCTTCCCGCTGTCGCGAAGTTCGTTCATGCCCAGGACGAGGCCGATCGAGATCGAATCGCGGTTCGTGTAGAGGAATCCGCCACCTTCCACGCCTTCCGAGCACGCGCCCACGAATTCGTTGGTCAGGCCGGACCGCCCGCGCAGCTGAAAACGGTCTTCAAGACGCTTGGCGTCCAGCTGCATGACTTCCTTGACCCCGACTGCCACGTGATCGCCCGCCACATACGGTTTCTCCAGGCCGACCTGACGGGTCAACAGGTTGTTGACCCCCTCGGCAATGATCACACAATCGGCATGGAAGACCTCGTCGCCGGCCCGGATGCCGGTGGCCCGGCCATCCTCCATGAGGACCTCTTCGACCAGGATGTCCGTGGCAATGAAGGACTCCTCCGGGTGCGCGCTGGCATCGATGGCTTCCTGCACCTTGCCGGCCAACCACGCATCGAACACGGCGCGCAGCACCGTGACTCCCGTGTAGGGCGTCTCCTGGAAATGGTCGGACTTGAAATCGACCGAGAAGGCCGACTGCGGATCCATGAACGTCAAGCGGCGATGGGCCACAAACCGTTCGAATCCCTCCCCATCTTCCCAATAATCGGGCACGAGCCGGGCGAGATCCGATCCCCACAGCACGCCGCCGGAAACGTTCTTTGCCCCGCAGAACTCACCGCGTTCGATGAGCAGGAAGCGAGCGTCGGCCCGGGCCAGGGTCATGGCGGCACTCAGGCCGGCAATGCCCCCTCCCACGATGATGCAATCGAATTTGTCTTCCATTGGATGATCCGGGCGAACCGGGCTGCGGGCCTCAGCGCGAGGCCATGACCTTTTTCAATTCCGCATTCAGGAGCGGCAGGATCGTAAAGCAGTCTCCTACCAGGCCGTAGGTGGCCAGATCGAAAATGGGAGCGTCGGGATCCTTGTTGATGGCCACGATGACCCGGCTGTTGGCCATCCCCGCCGTGTGTTGAACGGCCCCGCTGATCCCGACGGCAAAATACAGATCGGGAGACACCACTTTTCCGGTCTGTCCGATCTGAGCCGTAGCAGGAAAGAGTCCGGTCTCCACCACAGCACGGGACGCCCCGATGGCGGCTCCGGTAATGGAGGCCAGTTCATCGACCAACGCCTTTCCGGATGCATCCCGTACGCCGCGGCCCGCCGCCACGACCACGCGGGCCTCGGACAGATCCACAGTATCGCCGGCGGATTTAACGATTTCCCGCAGGGTGAGCCCGAGCGTTGCCGCATCGAACTGGAAAGGAACGTCCACGACGGTGCCGGCGCCCTGGGCCTCTTTCACTTCGTACGAACCGGAGCGGACAGAAACGAAAACCAGGGGATGCGATGATTCCGTGCGGGCCAGCTTCTTGGCGGCCATGACGGGGCGCTCGCACACGATGCGCTCCCCTTGCACCGAAAACGAGGCCACATCGGGCAGGACCGCCGCGTCACACCGGACTGCGAGCGCCCCGAGAACGTCCTTCACCGACTCGGTCGATGCCGCCACCACCAGACGGGGCGAAGCGGCCTTGACCACGGCTTCCAGACCTGCCAGCAGAGGTGCGTTGAGGTGGGAATCGAACACCGGATCCTTGATGACCAAGACCCGGTCGGCTCCATGACGTCCCGCTGTTTCGGCCAGATCAGCGGCCTTGCTGCCCAGCAGAACGGCTTCCAGGGACCACCCTTCGGCACGTGCCAGCGTGTTGGCATGGGACATGGCTTCCAGGGAACTGCGCTTGATGCGACCGTCCTGAACAGAAAGAAGGCAAAGGATCGAGGACATGGAATAGCAATCAATATGGATGGAATCGGCGCTTCAAGGCGTGCCCGTGGCACACGGCCGATCAGAGGACGTTGGCTTCGGCATCCAGGCGACGCACGAGTTCGGCCACCATGTCGGCGGCTTCGCCCTCCAGTTTCACGCCGGGCTCGCGCCCAGGCGGCTCGAGCGTGGTCGTAACACGCGTCCGCGGACCCGGCGGCGTGATGGAGCGCGTGTCAATCTGTTTCCGCTTGGCTGCCATGATTCCCTTGAGCGCGGGAATGCGCGGGTTGTTCATGTCATTGGAGCATGTGACCAGGCAGGGCGTTTTCAGCGCGAGGATCTCCTGGCCGGCATCTCCTTGTCGGGTTACCACCAGGGTATCCCCTTCGGCACGCAGCCCGACGGCATTCGTGGCGTACGGCAGCCCAAGGCGCTCTGCCAGCATGCTGCCGGCCAACCCGGCGTCCGTGTCCTGCGACTGTTTGCCGGTCAGAATGACATCGTAGGCGTGCCCCTCGAAATGCGCTGCCAGGAGCGCTGCAACGGCGTGGGAATCAAGGCCCTCCCCTTCCGCCACCAGGTGGGTGGCCTCACTGGCCCCCATGGCGAGCGCCTTGCGGATGGTCTCGGTGGCCGACGCAGAACCGATCAACACCAGGTCCACCGGATCGTCCGTGCCCTCATTGATGACGAGCGCTTCCTCCACAGCCGAGGCGTCGTAAGCATTGAGAACCATCCGCCCTGTCTGGACGGAGGCTTGGACATCCGGCACCTGCTTTATACACACACAGAATTTCATCGACCGAATTGCGCTTTTTCCTATTTTGGGTGGCGATTCCGAAGTTGCGCCCTTCAGGGCGGAAGCCGGGCCGAAAGGTACAAATCGGCCCTTCGCCTTCAAACCTCATTTCCAGTAAAATAACGGTCCATTTGATGATTTTCCGGGATTCCCCGTCACACCTCTTCCGCCGCCTCCTGCTTGTCCTGTTCCTGGCTGCGCTGGGCACTTCCACGGCTCAGGCGCAGCTCAAGGATGCCCGCTTCGGTCTCGGCTTCAATACGCTGCTCAGTGCGGAAAACGGCTTCGGCATGGGTTTCCGTGGCCGATTGTCAACGCCCATCAATGCCGATCTGTCTTTTGCAGGCCTGACCGGATTCATCCTTGGCGGTCGGGATGATGCCACGTGGGTCCTGGACCCTCAGGCCTCCCTCATCGTGACGCTTCCCGGCGTGGAAAAGGCGCCCTATCTGCTCATGGGCATCGGCGCCTACCTCGACCCATCTGACTCCGGTGACACGCTCACCGGGCCCACCCTGCACCTGGGCCTCGGCTGGGTAAAGCCCCTGCGCGAGTCCGTCCTTTTCTATGAGATAGACCCCGCTCTGATCATCGGGGAAACCAAGGTCAGTGCAGCCATTCCCTTCCGCATCGGCGTCATTTTCTGAGCAGGACCCTGGCAGGTATCTACATCCACATTCCGTTCTGCGCCCAGCGGTGCACATACTGCGACTTCTTCTTCGTGACCACGGAGAAGTCCCATGCGCCATTCATCGAGGCGCTGTGTACCGAAATCCGCCTCCGAGCGGCGGAATATGCCTCGCTCGAACCCATCGAGACCCTGTATTTCGGGGGCGGAACCCCTTCACAGCTCCACCCGGACGACCTGGGTCGCATCATCGAGACGCTCAACGAGCATTTTGATTGCAGCAACGTCCTTGAGACAACCATCGAGGTCAACCCGGAGGATGTGACCCTCGAATGGCTGTCGGCTGTCCGCGCCCTGGGCATTGACCGGCTGAGCATTGGCATCCAGTCGTTCTTTGAGGACGATCTTCGATTCATGAACCGTGTGCATGACGCCCGACAGGCGCGGGAGGTCATCGATCTGGTTCGCCAGGCAGGGTTCGACAACTTCTCGATCGACCTCATCTTCGGCCTTCCCGAGCAGCCACCGGAATACTGGTCCGCCAACCTGGAAATTGCCAGCTCCCTTGGCGTTCCGCACATTTCGACCTATGGTCTTACCGTTGAGGAAGGCACGCCCCTTGCCAACCGGGTGGAAAGGGGGCTGATCCACACCATGGATGAGGGGGACATGAGCGAGCAATTCCGGTTCACCATGTTGTACCTCAACGAACATGGGTACGAGCACTACGAGATTTCGAGCTTCGCCCTTCCTGGGCACCGGGCCGTACACAACCACCGGTACTGGAATCACGACAATTACCTGGGGTTCGGGCCTTCGGCGCACTCCTTCTGGTGGACCGGCCTTCCGGCGCAGCGGTGGGCCAACGTCCGGCACCTGAAACGGTATGAAGCCCTGGTCCGGCAACACGTGGCGCCCGTGGACGAGTCCGAACAATTGGGCCTGAACGCGCTTGCCGACGAATACGTGATGTTGCGACTTCGAACGGCGGATGGTCTGGATCTGGACGAACTGGAGACCCGCTATGGCGTAGACCTGCTGGTGGACCGTGTGGAGGAACTGGCCGAGTTGGAGACAAGCGGCTTCATCCAGCCCATCCGCGGAGACCGGGTCCGGCTGACCGACCTTGGAAAAACCGTATGCGATACCGTAACCGCCCGGCTGTTGCCGGACTGAGCCTTTTTTTGGGCATTGCCCTCATGACCCTGGGATGCAACCGCGAACCATCCGGGCCGGAAGGTCTGGGCACGGATATACCCTTCACCCCGGAAGGCGTGTTGGATTTTGTCCGGCCTGACAGTTCGATCATCACCCGCATCGTGATAGAGCTGGCCGAATCTCCGGAGGAACAGGCGCAGGGATTGATGTACCGTCGTACCCTTCCGGACCGTGGCGGCATGTTGTTTGTCGATCCGGTCGAGACCATGCGCTCCTTCTGGATGAAGAACACGGCCCTGTCGCTGGATATCCTTTTCGTGGATACCGACGGCCACATCGTGAACATTGCCAAGCGGACCACCCCGTTTTCGGAGGAGCAAATCAAGTCCACGGGTCCTGCCCGATATGTCGTGGAAGTCCGCGCAGGATTCACTGACCGCTACGGCATCACGGATGCCGACCGAATCGTCTGGCGACGCGAAACGTTTGACAGCCCATCTTCCTGACATGACCCGATTGATCCTTGTCCTCGCTGCATGCGCGCTGATGTCTGCCTGTGGGGAAGCCGACCCTGAACCATCTTCTACCGCTTCGTCCGAAGAGGTGGTAAGCATTCCGTTCCGGAAGGACGGCACACTGACCCTGAGTCGCGACGGAGTCGCCTATCGCACGCTCGACATCGAGATTGCCGAAACCGACTCCTCACGCAACCGGGGGCTAATGCAGCGGAATTCCCTCCCAGAAGACAGTGGCATGCTGTTCATCTTTGACCGGGAGGAAGAACGGGGCTTCTGGATGGCCAACACGCCCCTGGCACTGGACCTGATCTTCCTGCGCGAGGATGGCAGCATCCTTTCCATTTCCAAGTACGTCCAGCCCATGCGGACGGAGACCGTGCCGTCCAACGGCCCCGCGATGTACGTGCTCGAGGTGGAGGCCGGCTACAGTGACTCGATTGGAATCATCGAGGGAGACGCAATGGCCTTCGAACGACTGGACGCCACGTCGGCGGACTAAAGCCCGAAGCTTTCCCCGCACGCACAATTGCGCACGGCCTGGGGGTTCTGGAAGTGGAATCCCTTGCCCTCCAATCCATCCGAGAAATCGAGCGTCGTACCGGACAGGTAGGCAGCACTCCGAGGATCCACCGCGATGCGGATGCCGTCCTGTTCCAGCACCTCGTCCTGCGGATTGGTAACCGAGTCCCAGCCAAGATCATAGGTCAAACCACTGCACCCGCCGGGCACAACGGCTATGCGCAGAACGGTCGCATTGAAATCCACTCCTTCCCTTGCAGCAGTGTCCTTCAACTTGCGGAGTGCGGCATCGGTGATGGCAATGACGGGCGTTTCAGTGAGCGACATGGCAGGACCGGGCTGGTTCCGGGTCGGACGTTTTCCAGACAAAGTGTGAAGATCGGTTGATGGGACTGCTCACCCGTAATGAACGGGCCTTCACCGTCACCGATCCGTAACGGTAATCCCCGGGGGGGCAACGGTTCCCTCCCCATCTTCAGTGGATCTGTGAAGACTGGACCCATTCCGTTTCTTTCGGGAAACCAATCCGGTCTCCGGACCTTTATTTAGATTCAATCCAAACTGAAAGGCTGGATCGGCCTATTCGGGCCCTGGAAGTCGTTTTTCCCACCTGGAACGCCCTACTCTTCCATGAGCGAGAACGGAACGGAGCTGCTCCACGAAGTAGCCAAGAGTGAGTACAAATACGGATTCGTCACCGAAATCGAGTCGGACAAGGCAGCTGCCGGACTGAGCGAAGACACGGTCCGCTTCATTTCGGCCAAGAAGAACGAACCGGAATGGCTGCTGGAATGGCGCCTCAAGGCATATCGCCATTTCGTTTCCCTGTTGGAAAAGGAAGAAGGTATGCCGGACTGGGCCCACCTGGACATTCCGGCCATCGACTTCCAGGCCATATCATACTATTCCGCTCCCAAGAAGAAGCCTGAATTCGAGTCGCTGGACGAGGTCGATCCCGCGCTGATCGACACCTTCAACCGCCTGGGTATCCCCTTGGCTGAACAGGAACGACTGGTGGGGATCGCTGTGGACGTGGTCATGGATTCCGTATCCGTCACAACCACCTTCAACGCCGAGCTGGAGAAGAATGGCATCATCTTCTGCTCCTTTTCGGACGCCGTCCAGAACCACCCCGACCTGGTGCGGAAGTATCTCGGAAGCGTCGTTCCCCACACGGACAATTTCTTTGCTGCCCTCAACTCCGCGGTCTTTTCCGACGGCTCTTTCTGCTACATCCCGAAAGGCGTGAAATGTCCAGTGGAGTTGTCCACCTACTTCCGCATCAATGAGTCGGGTACCGGACAGTTTGAACGCACCCTTATCGTGGCAGACAAGGATTCGTACGTGTCCTACCTCGAGGGGTGCACGGCCCCCCAGCGCGACGAAAACCAGCTGCACGCAGCCGTGGTCGAAATCGTGGCGCACGAAGACGCCGAGGTCAAATATTCGACCATCCAGAACTGGTATCCCGGAAATGCCGAAGGCGTGGGTGGCATCTACAACTTTGTCACCAAGCGCGGCATCTGTGAGGGGGATCGGTCCAAGATCAGCTGGACGCAGCTCGAAACCGGTTCAGCCATCACCTGGAAGTATCCTTCCTGCATCCTGAAAGGGGATGATTCGGTTGGCGAGTTCTACTCGGTTGCCTTCACGAAGGGCAAACAGCAGGCCGACACCGGAACGAAGATGATCCACATCGGCAAGAACACCTCCTCGACCATCATCTCGAAGGGCATCTCTGCAGGCAACAGCCAGAATTCGTACCGCGGACTGGTCAAGATCAACCGGGGAGCCGAGAACGCACGCAATTTCAGCCAGTGCGACTCCATGCTGCTCGGCGACCGCTGCGGAGCGCACACCTTCCCCTACCTCGAGATCAACAATCCGACGGCCAAGGTGGAACACGAAGCCACCACCTCCAAGATCGGAGAGGACCAGATTTTCTACTGCCTGCAGCGCGGGATCAGCGAACAGGACGCCATCAAACTTATCGTGAACGGATTCGCGAAAGAGATCCTGGCCATGCTGCCCATGGAATTTGCCGTGGAAGCCCGCAACCTGCTGGCCATTGAACTTGAAGGAAGCGTAGGCTGACCCGCAATCTGCCGACGCATCACCCACACCATCGACCATCGAATCATGCTGACGATCAAGAATCTCCACGTTCGAATTGAAGAGGACGGCACGGAAATCCTGAAGGGACTGGACCTGCAGGTAGGCGCCGGTGAAGTGCACGCCATCATGGGCCCCAACGGCTCGGGAAAGAGCACACTGGCCTCGGTACTTGCCGGTCGGGAAGACTACGAAGTCACCGAAGGCAGCGTGGACTTT